>JAKPKU010000216.1 GCA_029553545.1 Candidatus Cloacimonadota bacterium | reverse complement strand
GAGACCCAGAAACAAGAGAAGAAAGAATACCTAAAATGGAATTGCTAAGACTGGCAATACCACGCAGAGTTTATACAAATAACCATATGGATATGATTGTTTGGGGCTTGCAACAAGTATGGGAAAGAAGAAAATCTCTTCAAGGGCTAAAAATCAAATACGAAGCACCTATAATGAGGCATTTCACTGCTACATTTGAAAAGATTTAATTTAATATCTTGATTAATTATTAAAGAGCAGGGACTCCTGCTCTTTTTGCTTTAGTTTATGCTTTTAATGCCGATACATAGATAAAGTAATATAAAATTAAGGAGATGACATGGCAGTTAATCAAAGTGACAATAGGTTTTTCATAACTCTATGTAATTACCTGAAAAAGAATAATATTGAGTTTGAAACAATTGAGCAAGCTGAATATGAATTTGAGGGCGTGCTATACGATGCTAATACAGAACAGTTTGGTGTCGTTGAACACAATAAAGAAAACCTATTAGCAGCCTTTGAACAAATAATCTCAATGTTTAGTATTCCTTATAAAAAGCTATTTTTATACAGATTTTATTTTGATGAGATTGACTCAAGCACAAGTATTGGGCTATATACATTATTATATATTCTAGTTGAAAACAACGAAATTGAAGAGACTCCAGAAGAAAATAATACATTTTATGAAGAAGAAATAGTACAAGAAACACCAATAACAGAAGAAATCTACGATGAAGAAATTCAAGAAGAAGAGTTAGAGCCACAAGTAGAAGAAGTTGAAGAATCGGTAATTGAAGAGCCCGAAGCTGAGTATACTCAAGAAGAAGAATCTGCTGACAACTGCATAGAAGCTCAGGGTCCTTCATATGACCAAACTTATGAAAAAACAGATGAGATAGATTACACCCAAGAAACGCAAAATGACTTTATCGAAGAAAACTGCATAAATAGCGATAATTATGAAAATATACAAGAAATTACACAACAGTTTGACAATAATTTCTATTTAGCACTCCAACAAGATATAGATTTTTTGATAAAATTATTAGCTAAATCAGTCAACCCAGAAATCTCAGAAGTCTTATCTAAAGCCATTCTTGTTGTTATAAAGAATCATTTAAACCAAGGTTAAAAATTTATTTTCAAAAAACAAAAGAAAAAGCTTGCCAAGAAATAGCAGTTAAATAAAATACACATTACGATAACAGTTGAGTAATTAGGCATACACCTGCGTACCTCTGATATCTGATAATACTATAGGAGAAAATGCATGAACATTTTTGTTGGCAATGTATCACGAAATGTGAACAACGACGAGCTAAGAGAAGCTTTTGAAGCTTTTGGCGCTGTGAGCTCAGCAGCTATTATTATGGACAAATTAACAGGAACATCAAGAGGTTTTGGTTTTGTAGAAATGCCAGATGCTGAAGAAGCAAAAAACGCAATCGAAAATATGAATGGTAAAGAATTAAAAGGTCGCCCACTCAACGTTAACGAAGCAAGACCGAAAGAAGATAGACCAAGAAGAAGCTTTGGTAATGACAGAAACCGTGGAAACTTTTCTAAAAGATATTAATTCTCAACAATTATCTTTTTGATAGAAAGACGCTCAAATGAGCGTCTTTTTTTTATTCACATAATTATTAAAAGCAGTAGCTAAATAATAGCAGAGACTGTTGTATAGAAACTAAAATAGCTTATAAAAGAATAAAGTAAAATCAACACCCTCTATCATATTACAAGGCTTTTTTAATTCTAATACATCTCTCTAATAGCTCTGGTAATTGAGTTAATTCAAGCTGCGTATTTGCGTCGCTAAGAGCATCAACGGGGCTTGGATGTGCTTCAATAAAGAGTCCATCTACATTGCCTGAGGCAATTGCTGCTTGTGCAAGCATTGGGGCAAACTCAGGAGTGCCTCCTGTTGTTCGGCTGATTGAAGGTCTTTGCATACTATGTGTCACATCGTATACAACGGGAAAATTGAGCTTTTGCATCAAGGCGAAGCTTCTGAAATCAACAACTAAATTATGATAGCCAAATGTAGTACCTCTCTCAGTAAGCATGACCTTATAATTATCGTTAACAGTCACTTTTTCAGCTTGTTGCCACATATCTTCGGGTGCAAGAAACTGTCCTTTTTTTATGTTAATAATCTTACCTGTCTTTGCCGCTGCAGATATGAGCCAAGTCTGCCTACTCAAAAATGCAGGTATTTGAAGAATATCTGCGACTTCGGCAACAGAGTCCACTTCATGAGATTCATGAACATCAGTAAGAATTGGCAAACCATAGGTTTCTTTGATCTTTCGTAAAATCTTTAAACCTCTATCCATACCTGGTCCAGAAAAGGAATGGTAGTTCGTTCTATTAGATTTCTCATAAGAAGATTTGAAGATCAGCTTAATTCCAAGCTTGTCAGTAGCCTTTTTCAAGAACTCTGCTGTTTCCATCATAAGCTTTTCATCTTCCACAACGCAGGGACCAGATATTAAGAAAAACAAGTCTTGATTGGTTAATTCACTATAAAGTTCGTCAGCATTAATCATGTTTTTATTCCTTTGATAATTGTTTTATTGTTTCCATTTGAAAAAAGAGGGTTTAAATGTCTACTTTTTTTTAACATTAAATAAAGAAACTTTTATTTATCTGCTGAATATAGTTTTACTATTTCTTTTTAATCTTTCTTTTCAACCCTTGAATCTCTGACTCTAATCTCTGTATCTCTTGCTCAATTTCAGAATCAGACTGTTTTAAAATATTATCAATTTTCGTCTGTGAGTAAATATACAGCTCATTATCGAAGATATCTGGTCCAATAATATAAACGGCATCCAATTGATCTTGAAAATTGAGCACTTTATTATTAGTCAAGTTTAGATTAATCTTCATTTGTTTATTATCACGGACTATATCAACGCTTATTGGCTGTTTGGTGATACCCAAAGCTAATTGCCTACTTAGTTCTTCTTCTTTATTGACAGGCACCTTATTGACATATGTAATAATATCTCCAACTTTAAACCCGTTTGTCAAAGCAAGTGAATGGTCTCTGATATCAACAATCAGCAGTCCATTTTTTTGATTAAAGTGAGCGGCTAATTGACTATCAAGTTTTTGTACATCAAAGCCAATGAACAGCCATGGATTTTGGATAAAGTTATAGATATACAAGTCTTGTAGCAGGGTATTTCTATTTTGCAAGTTCACCGTATGGACCTGTGTTCTGTGATTATTTTTGACAGTAAATAAGACTTTGTCATTTGGTTTATACTTCGATAGTGCTTTTTGGAATTCTTCTTCATTGGTCACAAGTTGATTATCAATTTTCCAAATAATATGGTCTTTTTTAAGCCCTGCTTTACTTGCTGGCGAGTTCTCTAAGACAGAGTCAATCCTCACCCCCCCTTTAATATTATATTTAATATTCGTGCTCATATCTATATCAGTCACATAAATACCGATATAGATATTTTGTGCAAGCATTACGACGCTAGTCGCCAATATTAAAAAGCTTAGTAAAAATTTTAACATAAGACGAAGTTTAGTATAATATTTTAGGTTGTACTTTTTGCTTTACTTCACTAATATAGAAAATTGTACGATTGGAGCTATCACGAAGTTTGTGGAGTATATATGACTTATCTTCTTCGATCATGGATAATGGTGAGTTTTGCATATTTGTAGCAACAGGTCGTATTTGTGATGACAAGTTAGAATAATCGGTTTCTTCTTGCGAGTTAAACAGCAAATAATCAATATCTTTATTACTGTCAAACACGAGGCGATTAAGTCTATATGCGGTTTGAGGTTTAATAATAAGCAAAGAGAGCATCATAGTGAGAACAGAAACGAGTGAGACAGAAATAGTAGGCAAGAGCTTCGATTGTTTTTGTTCAAAGAATTTGTTTTTTAATTCATACTTCAGTCTGACAGAAAATGGTCCTGGCTGAAACTCTGGTTTATTTACACTACATAGATACTTGCTTAAGCGCTTCATTATACACCTCCTCTGGAATTATTTCTTGGAGTTTTTTTAATGCCCTATGTAAGTTTACACGCAGGGTGCTTTCGTTTTTACCTGTAATGCTTGCAATTTCAGTAAAAGGTTTTTTCTCAAAAAATCTAAGGGTAATCAAGTCTTGATCTTTGAGTGGTAATTGTTTTAAATAAGTGTGTACAAATTTAAAAGATTGTTGATTGTCAATATAAGAGTCAATGTGTTGATCATTAGATCTCAGTTCATGGTTTGCTGCCAGCTTATACATTTTCTTTTCTTTTTTTGCATAGTTACATATTTCGTTAAAAGCTATTCGATATAACCATGCAGAAAAAGGTATTTTTCTCCATTTAAATAATGATATGTTTTTCATTGCTTTATAAAAAACTGTAGAGACAATATCTTCTGCAGCTTCATGATTATAAACGCGATACATAACATATCTGAATATTGCTGGCATGTATTTTTCATACAAATAATCAAAAGCTTGATAATCTGTTTTTGCTCTAAGGATCAGCTCTTTTTCTTCTTCCAACGTCATTTTTTCCATTTTATACCTTCATATCATAACTTAATCTATATAATATAACATAAAGTAAGAGGAATGTTTCAAAAAAAGGCAGATTATCTCTGCCTTTTTCAATATTTTAGATATCCATGATATCTTTTTCTTTTTG
>JAKPKU010000202.1 GCA_029553545.1 Candidatus Cloacimonadota bacterium | reverse complement strand
CGGTATAAAATCCTTAAGTGAGCAAATTGAAAGTATTTGGGATATTGTTAATATAATAAATAACATTGCTGATCAAACAAAGATTATTGCTTTTAATGCAGAACTTGAAGCTGCTAGTGCAGGGGAGGCAGGGAAAAATTTCCATATTGTTGCCAATGAAATTAGACGTCTTGCGGACGGTACAATGGAATCTACGAAAGAAATAAAGGAACGTATTAATGAGATACAGCATTCTTCAGATAAACTTATTGTTACATCTGAAGGCGGTACGGGAAAAATACAAGAAGGATGCGAACTCTCTGCTAAGCTTGAGAATAGTTTTGGAAATATAAAAGAATCTTCGGAGATTACTGCAGATACTGCCGGTGAAATCAAGATGATAATCGAACAGCAGACATCTGCATTTGATCAGATATTAGTGACGCTTAAACAAATATCGGCCGGAATTGAAAACTTTTCATCATCTACACAAAGCGTAAATGATTCTTCTCTACAGCTGCAGCATATTGCAGATAAGCTTGCAGATATTACACAAGAGTAATAAAGGAAATACAATGAGTAACGGAAATAAAATCACATTTGGTAAAAGAATATTTAGAAAAGAAATTGGATATAATGTTTTTGCGGCTCTTATTATATTCTTTTACTCTGCGTTTTTTATTGGAATGACACCCCGTCAAATGTTAATATCAGGTTTATTTACATTTGTAATGGTTTTTATTGCGCAAGCTCTTTTAGCGCCAATTACACATAATATTATTGTAAAAAGTGTATCAAATGACATAGAAGAATGGGAAGAACGGGATTTTACTTTAGACGAGCGTACAAAATTGCTCAAGAAGGTAATGTCGTATCCAAAAGTAAAGGGAGTAGAAACCCTTGTTTATTTTGTTGTATGTGCATTTATGCTTTTTGCTGCAAATAGTTTTTTAACAAAAATAGATACTGCGACTAATTTAATATCACTTTTTCTTTGTCTTTTTGGTGCTTACAATGCACAAATGCTAGCTGTTAATTTTTCTGAAAGAATAGCTTCAGAGTATGCAAAAAAAATTATTAATCAGGGTGTAAGTGAAAAAGAAGTATTAAGAACAAGAGTCTTTAATTACGGCATGAAGCATTTATTTATTATGTATGCAGTGGTCCCTTTAATATTTACAACCGCTATAGCTATTCTCGTAATGGTTAGAGCCTATATACCCTCTGCAGCAACAAATGAACTTCCTTTGATGAAAGAGCAAATGCTGCGTATGATTCTAGTATCAGGTATAAATTTTATAGTATCCCTCATATTAATGTTTCTATATTACAAATTAATTCGTGATAATACAGAATCAATATGTACCAGTTTGTTGAAAATTAAATCAAGTGATGTTCAAAATACTTCACTTATTGAAACAGATTTATCAAATGAGTTATCATTTAATATGTATTTAATGAATCAGACAATTATTCTATTTAAATCTATCATTGAAAAGACTGCTTATATAGGGGAAAAAATAGTTGAATCTGTTCAGGACTTGGTCGTTGTTACCAACGAGAATTCCTCAACATCTGTTGAACAATCTGCCGCTGTAAGAGAAATTCTTGTTACAATGGAAGATTCAGATAAACTTTCTCAAAATATAGAATCAAAAGTGTTTGAAGTTTCTGAAAGTGCAGAAAAAAATGCCGATGACGTACAGGATGGATTCAATACTCTCGAAATTAATATGGATAAAATGAAAGAGATAACTGAATCAAATATAGATACAATTAGCGGTATTAGAAGTCTAAGCGATCAAATTGAAAGTATTTGGGAGATTGTCTCAATAATCAATAGTATTGCCGATCAAACAAAAATTATTGCATTCAATGCCGAATTGGAAGCTGCTAATGCAGGTGAAGCTGGTAAAAACTTTCATATTGTTGCCAATGAGATTAGACGATTGGCAGATCGGACAACAGAATCAACAACCGAAATACAGGAGCGTATTACAGAAATTCAGCATTCATCCGATAAACTCATAATAACTTCGGAGGGCGGAACTCAAAAAATTCAGGAAGGCTGTGAATTATCAACTAAGTTAATTAAAAACTTTACAAATATTAAAACTTCTTCTGAAAACACAGTAGACTCAACAAAAGATATTAAAAATATTATTGAACAGCAGACGGCTTCGTTTGAGCAGATACTTATAACATTAAAACAAATTGCAGCCAGTGTAGAAAACTTTTCAAATTCAACCCAGAGTGTTACTGAGTCTACGGTTAAACTCCAGGGTATTGCAGAACAATTATCAGACTTTAATAAGATTATAGAATAAACGGCGGTATTACTATGAAAATGGAAAAAAAAGATTTAGAAAAGCAAATGATGGCATCCGGGTTTGCGCCGAATATGATATCGGGCGGATTAATGATGCCTTACATCTTTTTCTTCTCAGGCGTTCAAATAGGACTCGTACCAAAGGCTCTGCTCATTGGTGTAATTGTAATGGGTATTCTTCAGAATACTTTGGCACCTTTTACTAACAGGCTTATTACAAAATCTGTTTCTCAAAGGATTATTCACTATGCAAAAAAGGAAACCACCGTACATGAAAGAACTGTTCTTTTAAAAGATTTAATGGGAATCCCTAAATATGTTGCGCTGCAGGTTTTTCTAATTTTTCTAGGCGGCTGCATTATTTGGTTAACATTGTGTAAGTTTATTGCAGGTTTTAGCAGTGCAGAAGCAGGTTTTGCAATAACGGCAGGTATTTTTGGTTCAATAATTTCTGCTTTATTTTCACTCAATATGGCGGAAAATGTCTGTTCTATGTTTGCAAAACCCTTTGTTGAACAGGGTGTTGACAGCAGATTGGTTGCCAAAGTTAAATTTTTCGGAATGCCGGTAAAAACGTCTTTCAATTTTTATGTTGTTTTTCCTTTGATTTTTTCGACCATAATTCTCTTGTTTTTATTATGGATAGGTTATTTATCTGAAACACCTCTGCTTCATGCAGGTTCAACTGAAGCCGGAATTATGAGAGTTGTAATTATTTTTATTTCCAATGTTTTATTTTGTGTTTTTCTTTCCCGAATGTATTTTAACAAGATCATAAAAAGTAACGATCAGATTACAGAAACAATGATCACTATTGTATCTAAAGGAGCTATGACAACAGCTTTATTGCCTTCAGATCTTGCAAATGAATTATCGTATAATGCATATCTCATAAATCAGACAATTCTTCTTTTTCGCGATATCTTTGGAAAGGCAGGTAAAATTGCTTCGTCAGTAATGCAGTCAACACAGGATTTGGTTTTAACATCCCGTGAAACAGAATCAATATCAATTGTACAATCGTCATCAGTCAAAGAAATTGTTGCCACAATGGAAGATGCAGATAAGCTTTCCAGAAATATAGCAACAAGGATTGCAGAAGTTGCCCTGGTTGCAAATAAGACTACTGAAGATGTTCAAAACGGATTCACTACCTTAGCAACTAATCTGCAGAAAATGAATGAAATAACTGAGGCAAATATTGAAACTATTAAGGGTATAAAGGCTCTGAGCGAGAAGATTGAAAGTATTTGGGATATTGTAAATATAATTAACAGCATTGCGGACCAGACAAAGATTATAGCTTTTAATGCAGAACTTGAAGCTGCGAGTGCAGGGGAGGCCGGGAAAAACTTTCACATTGTAGCAAACGAAATACGCAGACTTGCTGACCTCACGACTAATTCAACCAAGGCTATAAAATCAAGAATAACCGAGATACAGCATTCGTCAGATAATCTCATTATTACGTCTGAAGGCGGAACTGAGAAAATTCACGAAGGCTGTGAACTTTCGGTAAACCTTGAAACAAATTTTGAAAACATTAAAAGCTCTGCAGAAATTACTGCAGAATCGTCCAACGATATTAAAGATATTATTAATCAGCAAACCTATGCTTTTGAGCAGATTGTTATTACTCTTAGACAGATTTCCGAGAGTATTGAGAATTTCTCTGTGTCTACTCAAACCGTCACCAATGCTTCTGAAAATTTAAGAAGAATAGCTGACGATCTTTCAAATATAATGGCTGCAAAATAAATTTGCAATAGAACAGTCACAGCTGCTTCGCTGCTTATGGCTCTGTCGCTGATGCCTCATTATTTTGAGCAAAAAAAAAGTGAAGAAGTTTCCTTCTTCACTCTATGCGGAGAACCTGACTGTCTTGAAACTTCGCACTTCGTGCTCGTTGTCAATAGAACAGTCACAGCTGCTTCGCTGCTTACAGCTCTATCGCTGATGCCTCATTATTTTGAGCAAAAAAAAACGAAGAAAGTTTCCTTTCTTCGTTTATGCGGAGAACCTGACTTGAACAGGCACAGCTCGCGCCACTAGCACCTCAAGCTAGCGTGTCTACCAATTCCACCATCCCCGCAGATACCGGTGTAACCGTTAACGTTATGAATATTAGCAAAAAGGTAAAAAAAAGTCAAGATAAAACAGATAAAATATCTTTTTCGTTGATTATTTCAATAACAGTTAGGTTGATTTCCCTCTGGAGTATAAGAGTTATGCCATTTTCATTGTTTTTTTTATCCTGTTTCATTGCTTCAATTATTTTCAAGGGTGCATCCATAAT
>JAKPKU010000194.1 GCA_029553545.1 Candidatus Cloacimonadota bacterium | reverse complement strand
TGAAGGTGAAACTACTGCTTTAAAGAATTTCTTACAAAGTTATAAGATTGACTTTTGTTTCTTTAATTTAACAGAAGAGCTCATGCAGAGAGAGATCAATTTCCCCTATAATTGGGCTGAAGTAAGACAATCACCCGATTACCAAGCTCTGTATACCCTCACCTCTAAATTGGCTGATATTGCTGGTGAAAACTGGTCTGCAAGTCCTAATTTGGGAAGGAATGGAAACTTACTTGACGAGCTCTATTTGAATTATGGTGTTATTCCTTTTGCAATCTCTTACGATCAACACTATATCTTGCCAGATCCTAATGAAATACAAAACAATAAACAAATATTTAAATTAATTGTACATCAATTCTTTGATATGCTTACTGATTATAATGAAAACTCGCCACTCGAAACGGGAATTGAGATTGTTCAAGTGATAGATAGTGTTTCTCGAGAGCCAATTGCTGCCGATATTGCTATTGACGGACTTGATACTACAGCATTTCAAAATAATAAATCCAATTCTCTAAATGGCAAATTTTACCGTTTTGTTCCTGAAGGGACTTATTATCTTATTGTAAGTAAAAAAGGATATCTTACAAAATATCAGCAATTTACTATTAATAATCAGCAACAAAACACCACTCAAATTGAGTTACAACCATTAAGCCCTGCGACTATCAACATCGAAGTGTCTCATGATGACCAGTATCTCTCATCCACTTTAATAATGCAGCAAGAAGGGTTTGAAGATATCATTTCAATCAATGGTTCTATTAGTATTGAAACATTTGAAGGGCAGCATGAATTTACCTTGATAACAGAGGGCTTTGCACCAATAAAAAGGTCGATATACATTCAAGCAGGAAATAATAATCTACACTTTGAACCAGGTTATACCAATCACATATTTTACGAAGACTTTGAGGGCACGTGTTGCCTTTGGATAATGAACGGCCCGTGGTTGGTTGTTAATGATAGTACACATAACAGTTATTTTATTAAAGACAGTTATAGTGACAATGGTTTTTACAATGTAGATGCAGATTACACACTTGTTATGTCTTCGCCTTTAAGTCTGATCGGATATACAGGGCAAGATGTTTATCTTCACTTTGAGCACTCAGTTTATACTGAATGGGACAATGATTTTGTCTCAGTAGAGGTATCTTATGACGATGCGAATTGGATTTCAATCTATAAGTTTGCTGGCAATTCTTTTGGCTGGAAACATGAATTAATATCATTAAATAATTTTATAGAAAATGATTTGTACTTGAGATTTAGACTAAAAGACGGCATCGAAGGCAATGCAAATCATATAATGCTGACAGACCCTGGCTGGAAAATTGATAATATACAAATTACAGCAAGCGTCTCAAGTGTTGCCAACGATGATCACGTTGTAATCAAACCAGAACAGAGTAAAGTAAGCATTTATCCTAATCCATTCAACCCTGTCTTACATGTGAAATATGAGACTCCAAGAGAGGTTGACACGGCAGAGATCAAGATTTTCAATATAAAGGGACAATTAATAGAAAGAAAAGAACTTAGCAATACGCAAATCAAAAACAAACAATTTACCTGGAATGCGCAAAATAGACCTTCTGGCTTATATTTTGTCCAATTAAGATTTAATAATAATGAAACTATAACCAAAAAAGCAATACTATTAAAATAGAAAACTAAAGGAGAATTAATATGAAGAGATTATGTCTTATAATGAGTCTGCTAACGCTTATTTTAGGCATTAATGCATACGAACTCGATGAGCAAACTATGCAGTCTAATTTCTATAATCATCAAGCAATAACTCAAAATAACGTTGTAAAAATACAGTTAGAAAACAAGCTTTTAGACTGGAACACAGCTCATTCAAGCACGGTTGACGAATGTAAGATAAGCAAGACCTATGCCTTGCCATACCACAATGCAGAGCTCGAAATTCAGAGTGTGGAAATAGAAAGCTACAATCAAAATGGGCAGCTTATACAAAATAGAAGCATCAATTATTCAGCTTTTGCTGAAATAACAAATCAATTCATCTTTAAGGAGATGAGAGGCTTTACTGTGACCTTTAGCCCCCTCCAAGTAAGCAACAATGAATACTCTATAGTCAAAAAAATTAATATGAGTATCAAGGGTTATGATAGAATTGAAACAGTAAATGAGGTATCTGAGGGCTTCATCTCTTTGTACGAGCACTTAGCAGCAAATTATCAAGACTCTTATTTACATAATTCTCCTATTAAAAAGCCTTCAATGGTTATTATTTCTCATAATACTCTAAATAATTATTTAACTTCTTATGTGCAGTGGAGAAAAGCTTGTGGATTCGACGTTCATGTGATCAACAAAGAAACCATTGGCGCAAGCCCTACCAGTACGCAGATTAAGCAAGCAATTGTAAATTACTATAATGAGGCAATCAATAAACCTGACTACTTGTTAATCATCGGGGACTCAAATAATAGTAGCTATTTTAAGATTCCAACATTTTATGTGACTGCTCCTGACAACCCTGAAGTGTGTGCTACTGACCTTGATTATGGACTGATTGAGGGTAATGATTACTTCCCAGAGATGCTGATAGGTAGATTTTGTGTTGACTCCATAGCTGAGTTACAAACAATTGTCAGTAAAACAATTCGCTATGAAAGAGCTCCTGTTGCTAACAACAATAATTGGCAAAACAAGGCTTTAGTCGTGGCTGGTAACTATGCCTCTGGCAATTTAATTCCTACAAGCCCTGTTGATACTTCAAGATGGATATATGAAAAGATTAAAGCTTCTGGTTATACTCAAGTAGATACAGTTTTCTATCAAAATGAATCAGGTGGTAGCACATCTCCTGAATACCTTACTGAGCAAATTATCAACTCAATTAACAGCGGTGTTCAATATATCACCTATCGTGGCTGGGGAAGCGGCAATGGCTGGCAATTCCCTATCTTCTATCGCAATCATGTTAATGCCACAAATAATAGCGGTAGAACCCCTGTTATCTACTCAATTGTCTGTGATAATGGTGATTTTGATAATAGCAATTATGACCCTTGCTTTGGTGAAGTTTGGATGACAAAAGGAACTGCCACAGAGCCAGATGGTGCTGTAGCGTTTGTTGGACCAAGCTTTTTATTTACTTCAACCGCTTTAAATAATAGCATTTCATCAGGTATGATTAGATCTGTAATGGATGAATATGCACGAATCTTCGGTACAACTGTGATGCGCGGTAAGCTTGAAGTATATAATAATTTCCCCAATGCACAGGGCAATAGTGAAAATGTACCTTTTTATTTTAAAATCTACAATATGCTCAGCGATCCCGCTCTCAGCCTTTGGAAACTCAATCCAAAGACTATCACTCATAATTTACCCACAAATATCAATGAGAATGTTCATCACCTCGAAATTCAAGTACCAGGTATAAGCCATGGCTATGTTACAGCTACGAAAGATAATAATAATTACACTTATGCCAGAATTACCGACGGGTATGCATTTTTACCAATTGACGATAATGATGGGGATAATGTATTAGTTACTATCACAGCTAAAAACTACCTGCCTATTGTTCAAAATATAGCTGTGAATCACACTGGCGGACTGGGTATCGTGTCTCATGAATTTGCAAATGGACAGATTCTATCTGGTCAAAGCTCTACATTAGAAGTCACTGTGAAAAACTATGGTAATACAGCAATTAATAATGCTACAGCTAATATAAGCGCTGCATCAGATTATACAAGCTTTTCTGCGAATACTTTAGACTTTGGAAATGTTCCTGCTGGTGGTACTCAAACAGCTTCTATTACTGTAAATATTGCAGATGAATGCCCAGATCAAACAGTAGAAACCTTTACTTTGAATTTTGGTACAAATAATATTAGCAAGTTTATCTCTATTATTGGTGGACTTTCTTTTGAAATATCAGCTGTAGAAGTAGTTGGAAATAACGGCATTATCAATCCTGGAGAGACAAGAGCGATCAAGATAACTGCTAAGAATATTAGCTCCCTCAATGCAGAAAACCTTAGTGTAGTAATTAATCCAATGACAGACGCTGTCAGCTGTAGCGCAACACCTATTCCTGTAAGTAATATTATTAGTGGAAATGCTGCTGATATAAACTTTGATCTTACTGTACAAAGCGATTGCTATGTGGGAAGAAACGCTCAATTCTATGCTGATTTTACTACAAGTGATGGCAAAATCGCACGTGCATATTTCTTTGTAACTATCGGCAATGTAAGTAATACTGCTCCAACTGGTCCTGATAAATACGGGTACTTTGCTTATGATAGCAATGATACAAATTATTCTCAAGCCCCAGTCTATAATTGGGTTGAGCTCGATAATTCAGCGACAACTATGTCTCTTAAAGATGATGAATCTGCTACGATCAATCTACCTATTACATTTAAATATTATGGCAAAGATTATAATAGTATGACTGTCTGCTCCAATGGCTGGGCATCATTTGGAACTACTTGGCAAAATGACTTTACCAACTGGAGTATTCCTTCTGCATTAGGTCCATATGCAATGTTGGCACCATATTGGGATGACTTAAAAGGGCTAATGACAGCACCAACCACTTGGGATGATGTCAAAGTCAGATACTACCACGATCAAGCGAATAATAGATTTATTATCGATTGGAAAGATACTTATAATGGCTTTAATAATAGCTCATTAGAAAAATTCCAAATCATACTTTACCCAAAGAATGACAACGATGGCGATATTGTTTTCCAATATCATACTATTGACAACCCTGCATCTTCCAATAACTATGCTACAGTAGGTATTGAAAATCACTTACAAAATGACGGCGTGCTTTATACTTATGCAAATATCTATCCTGCAACAGCATCACCTTTAACTGGTGGTTTGGCTATCAAATTCACCACCAATGCGCCAGATAATTATGTAAGCAATGATGATCATATTATGAACCCTATTAGCCTAAAATTGCATCAAAATTACCCTAATCCATTTAACCCAACCACTACAATCGCATTTGATCTGCCAAGCGAAGGAAATGTCAGCTTAGATATCTTTAATATTAAAGGACAAAAAGTGAAGACTCTTACAAACTCACATTATACAAGCGGCTCTCACCAAGCTGTGTGGAACGGACTTGATGATCAAGGTAAACAAGTATCCTCAGGTATTTACTTCTATAAGCTTACTCATGAGAATGGTCAAATGATGAAGAAAATGATATTGATGAAGTAATTTCAACAATATATAAAAGATTCCAGGCTGGTACGTAAAATGTGCCAGCCTTTTTTTATGCGACAATAATAATTTTAGATTGTGAATATTGCACAAAAAAAGCAAAGCTATTTGTAAAAAAACAGCTTGAATATTATCACATTTTACTTTTTAAAATGTCAAAAAATGAGTATAAAAAACCAATTGTCGGTTCTAATTTACTCTCTTTTTGAAAACATTCTCATCATTGTTGTATATGACAATTTATCAAATGTTTATCCATATGATTCCCTTGACATTCCCCTTGCTATCTTGGAGAATGAAAGGTATTATTATAGGAATCAAAAGGGAATGTATTGGACATTTTACAAGAAAAAATGGTTTGTTGTTTATGCTTTTTTTATATGATAATGATTACTCAATTTACACAAAAAAAGGTGGCAATATTGCCACCTCAAAATCTATAGAAATAAAGTTTACTACTTAATTATCAAAGTACCTGTTTTGCCAGAAAAAGCGTCAACAATTCGCTCGATAGAAGTAATCAGGACTTTATTGCCACCTTGTTCGATAAAGCGAATAGCAGCACTAATTTTTGGTCCCATAGAACCTTTTGGGAATTGACCTTCATCTAAGTATTTTTTTGCTTCTTCAACTGTCATCGACTCAAGTTCAATTTGATTTTCTTTGCCAAAATTGATTGCAACACGGTCAACACCTGTTAAAATTACTAATAAATCAGCATCTATTTCTTTTGCTAACAAACCTGAAGCAAAGTCTTTATCTATCACAGCATCGATACCCTCGAGTGTGCCATCTGCTTCACGATAAACAGGTATGCCACCGCCACCGCAGGCAATGACTATTTTGCCATCTTCAACAAGGCTTTTGATTGTTTTGAAGGGGATGATCTCTTTTGGGATAGGTGATGGTACTACTTGTCTATACCCTCTGCCAGCGTCTTCAACAATAGTCCAACCATATTCTTTTTGCATTGCTTCTGCTTTTTCTTTTGTATAGAAGGGACCTACTGGTTTGCTGGGGTTTTGGATACTTGGGTCATTTTTATCAACTAAAACTTGTGTTGCAATCGTAATGACTTCTTTTTTCAGATTGTCCTTATGTAAAGCATTTTGCAAGCTCTGTTCAATCATATATCCCATAGTTCCTTCAGTGGCAGCATTGAGAACGCCTAAAGGTAGAGGTGCTATTCCTTTGTCGATACCAGCCATTTGTTGAATGAGCATATTCCCAACTTGCGGTCCATTGCCGTGAGTAATTGCTAACTGGTAACCTTGCTTGATAAGTTCGACAATGCCACCGAGACTTTCGCGTGTATTGTGGAATTGTTCTGTGATAGTGCCTTTTTGTCCAGCTTGTATGATTGCATTTCCACCTAAGGCTAAAACAGCTTTTTTGTTCATTTATACCTCCAATTTATTGTGATAATATTTGTTTTGGACAATATCTTTTTTTATAATAATATGTGAACCAAGCTACAAGGGCAACGCCTTTGAGCATACTGGTGCCACTGATAGACCACCAGACTCCATTTAAGCCCATGAAGGTTGACAAGAAAAGAGCAAGAGGGATACGTAATAAATTAAGGCTGACTCCGATAATCGAAGGAGTCAATGACTTGCCAAGTCCGTTAAATGCGCCTCCAGTAGCGATTTCCAGACACATTAGCATTTGTGAATAGCCAAGAATGATTAGATATGTGGTGCCAATTTTAACAGCTTCTGGTTCTCTGATAAATATTTTGAATAGGGGTCCAGGGAAGAGTATAAGAATTAAGCTCACAATTAAGCCCATGCCGCCCATGATATACATCGCTGTGACAAAGCCCTTCCATATTCTTTTTATTTCTCCTGCACCATAGTTTTGTCCTACAAAGGCACTCAGGGCAGTGGAAAAACCGCCTGCTGTCATCCATGAAAGAGATTCAATTTGTGTGCCTACTTTTTGAGCAGCAATGGGAATGGGTCCCCAACGTACAACTATTCGAGCAATTACAATTGCAATTGAAGCAAAGAAAACACTTTGTGCTGCAGGAGGTACACCTATTTTGAGTATGCGTAATAAATGGTGTTTGTTGAATTGTAAAAAGTCTTTTAGCTTTTTAACATAGTCAAAATCTTCTCTCATTCTAATAATAAATAATACTGTAACTACTAACTGGGCAAACACAGTTGCTATAGCAGCACCGTTAACCCCCATTTTTGGGAACCCAGCAATACCAAAGATGAGCAATGGGTCGAGTATTGCATTAATTACTAAACCAACAGAATTATAATAAAACGGTAATTTACTGTTACCCATGCCATTATAGATAGCAGAAAAGCAAGGGTTTAAAAATGTAAAGAACATACCTGTACAGATAATTCTTAAGTAAGATATAGCAGCAGCAGTAGGGTTGTAGTTGTTGACATCAGTACCAAGCTTGAAGAAATTGATTAATGGATTTGCCAAAACAAATATGACTATGCTATAGATGATAGAAATAAGGATGGCAATTAATAGTCCATTACCCATATAAGTTTTTAATTCGTTAAAGTCCTTTTTACCAGTTGATTGTGCAACAGTGACTTCTAACCCAACTTTGGGCATAAAGGTCATTGCATTGCTTATCCAGGTAAAAAACCCTGCAGTACCGATTGCAGCGACAGCGCCGCTACCAATACTACCTATCCAAATCATGTCTGTGAGATTGTATGCCATTTGGATAAACATAGTCATCATTATTGGTATTGAAACCTTGGTTAATTGAATGGCAATATTGCCTTTAGTAAGGTCTATTCTTTGCTTCACTATGCTTGGTTATCCCTCATAAAATATATTAAATTGACGGGTTCTTGGTCCATCAAACTCCCAAAAGTAAACGCCTTGCCACCTACCTAATAAAAGTTTATTGTCATCGATAAAAATATCTTGCGACACTCCAATCAAAGAAGAGAGTAGATGCGCCTGCGAGTTACCTTCAAAATGCTTTATGTTTATGTTTGTGAAAATGGTTTGTATAGCTGCGTTTAAGTCATATTGAACATCAGGGTCACAGTTTTCGTTTATTGTTATGCCAGCAGTAGTGTGTGGGACAAATACAGTGATATGTCCAGAAATTATATTGTTTTCTTTTACAAAATCGTTTATAGAAGCGGTTATGTCAGTCATTTCTATTTTGCAATTTGTTTTTATAGTTACTTGTTTTTTGATCATTATTTGCCTTTCATTGCTACATTTCTTAAAAGACTGATTTCAGTCAATCATTATCTTTGTTTATTTTTAAATCATTATTTTAAAGGTCTTTAAAAAATTAATAAGAATGTAGTAATTTATCTTGACAGATACAATTAATAAATATAAATTGTTATTCTGATGGTTATGGAGGTAAGAATGAAGCATTGGTTACGCTTTTTAATAATCGTGGTTATGCAGTTCGTTTTTGTTTTTTGCATTGTTCTTTATGCAAATGAAATTACATTCGATAGCATTAGAATCGATAAATATGATTTACCATTGGTTATACAAAACTTAAACGGAGAAGAGAGTTTGAAAGGTTTACGTTTGCCTTATTGCCCTGCTGATAGCGTATTTATTGCGCAGGGATATGAATTAAACGAGATTTATCAACAACCTTATTTGCTTTTATTTAACCAAAAACTGATGCAAACTCTTATTGTTTTCTCAAAAGAAAAGAAAGAGTATTGGAATGATGCAAATATAGATTTACAAATAAATAATAAAGGTAAACTGAAGAAAAATGAGATATTATCCTTCTTTAGTACATTAGATGAGAATAGCAATTATGAGTATTATACATCAGATAGTAAATGGCTACAAATGAAGATTATAAATCAAGGTAATATAATGCAAATAACAATGCCCAAAGAGCGACAGTATCTCTCTGGAATGGATAAAAAAGAATTAGGAGATTACTGGCTTGAAAGGCTTGATAGAATCATACCAAATAAGCTACAGAATTTTAATATTGAGCAATGGCACACTTATGCTATTCAAGATCCAGCAATGACTATTTACGAAGAGAAATCAAACACAGATGGTTTTAGTCGAAAAGTGTACTACTTTATTGAAGGCGATAGTACAAAACTGGTATGGGATAGCAAATACCCCGCTGAATCACTGTACAACCTTTTCTTTTCATACAAAAATGAAGATCAGATAAACCTCAATATTAAATTCTTACTATATGGTGACAATAGCAGGACAAGAGAAATGACTTTGCATGAATTCCTTGCAAAGATGAGTAATGATTGCCAGCTCAGCTTATTGGTAGAAGAAGTAAAAGATGACAGAATCAGTTTTTCTTTATTGTTTGAAGAAGCTATATATGATCAAGTTCACCTTTTGTATACAACAATATCTGTAAATGAATTGATTTCACAGAGTGGGATTTGGGATGCAAAAATGATCCTTTCAATACCACGTGATGAAAGTATAAAGATAAAGAAGTTTGATGGTGATTATCGTGGTCGGTTTTTGTTGAGGTAAATATTTTGGATAATTGTTTTTTAAAGGAGAGGTTATGAAAGTTCATTTTCTCATCATTTTTATAATAATTTTCTCAGTGTGTTTACTAAATGCCAGCTCAGAAGATTATTTAAAAATAAAGAACTCAAGCGATTATTATATCGGAGAATGTGTTTCAAGTATTAAAGAGTGTGTAAATGATGAACAAATGCAAAAAACAGCTTTATCAAAAATGATATTGCAAATGCAATCAACAGTTAAGGTGGATATCTCTGACGATCAAACCGAGCGAGACGGCAAAATTCAGGGTGAATTGAGGCAAACTATCGCTATGTCTAGTCAAATAAAACTAACCAACTTTAAATATATCTCATATTCAGATAAAAACAATAAATATATGTTAGCCTATATGAATAAAACTGCTTATAAAACATGGCTTGATGCAGAGAGTGAGCGCATCAAAAGTCGTATGCAAGAGGCTATTGAAAAAGAAGACATTTTGGGATTAGGAGATATAATACCCATTTATTTGAACCTTTATGCACAAACATTGCTCATTCCACAAGCTATAATGTATGAAAATAAAGCAGATTTAAACTTGTATTTGTATGATATATTGTACGAATATTTAAAAGAATCCAGAAAAAGATCAAATGTACAAAAACCAAACCCACAAACACCAGATATATACCCAGTATCTTTTGACGTGAGATATATGCAAATGCCAGTGAATAATGTAAAACTTGCATTTGATAGCGATAAAATATATAAAGTAGTAGTAGGTGGAAATGCTGAGCTATATATCGATGGACATAGTTCTGTACAGAAAAAAACTGAAAAAGTCGTTATGACTTACGATACTCAGCTTGCAGAGCTGGCAGACAATATAAAGGGCATATTGGATGAACACCCGATTATTTATACCTTTAATGAAGATCTTGACTTTAGCAAGCTTGTGAAGGTAGATTTTGAAATAATACAAGATGGGGCAGAGGTGTGCTTAACCCCAATTGCAAGTAATATTAGCGTTAATGAAATACAATGGCAATTTGGTGATGATAGCTATCCCATAACCGAGACAAAACCAAAGTATAAGTATAATAAAAATGGGAAATATACTGTGACTCTAACCATAAACAGAGCCGTTAGTGTAAGTAAAGTGATAGTTGTAAATGATAATGCATTAATAGAAAAACAAGAAATTATTGCTCAAGAAAAACAGCCTATAGTAGAAAAAGAAAAAGAAATAGTTTTAAACTTAGTCGATGGCTTGTCAGACTTGCTTGAATTTACTGAAGTTGATAACGCAATTCAGTGGCTTGTCAATATGAAAAAAGATGGTCGAATTATCTATGGTAAAAGAAGTAATTTCCAGAAGACAGATCAATGCTATGTTTTAATCTTTAGCCCTGTCAGTAAAGAAGTATTAAATATTATTGGTCCAGGACAAGATGATTGTCGCATGGATTTGTTAAAAAAAGTTAAAATTGATGATTTTGAAAATGAAATAAAAGGAAAGGGAGTTATATGGATACAGTTTTTAGATTAAAACTTGTTTTGTTAATGCTGTTGTTTACAACATCGCTTGCCTATGCACAAATGCAGACACATGTGAACGTCTTTTATAGAGCAAATCAAGATTTTAGTAAAAGTATTCAATCAAGTGTTGAAATGCTGATTAATCAGTTTAATGAAAGCTTTTATAATAAATCATCATTAGACTTAAATAATATCAATCTTACTGCTCAAGCTAAGAACCGCATTGAAAGCATTTGGGAAAGTACACCTCTTACATGTACAGAAAGTGATTTGCGACTGAGTCTTTTAAATAGAGAGCATGCAGGCTTTGAATTACGTGGAATACCCGTGTCTGTACGTCATACAGATAAAACAGAGAGCGCAGAACTTGTGATTATCATAAATCATGGCGGTAGAATTGATGATGTAAGCTTTGCTTTAGAATATCATAATTATCTGAAAATAATGGATAATAAGTTACCTGCAAAAGAAACAAGGCGTAGACAAATGATTTTGAGCTTTGTTGAAAATTATCGTACAGCGTATAATCGTAAAGACTTAACCTTCCTCAATGAAGTGTTTAGCGAACATGCCCTAATAATCGTGGGTAGGGTGCTACAAGAAGATAAAAACCAGAAAGAGGTTAAATTGAGCGACCCTACAAAAGTTACTTACTTGAAGATGAATAAAAACGAATATATGAAAAGTATTAGCCAGATCTTTAGCGTTAATAAGCAAATACGAGTAAATTTTGATGATATTGATATTTCGATTTCTCCCAATAATAACAATATTTATGGGGTAAGAATGATTCAAACCTGGCGTGCTGACAATTATGCAGATAAAGGGTATTTGTTTTTAATAATCGATTTTACAAATGAAGAACAACCTAAAATATACGTTAGGTCATGGCAACCAGAAAAAGAAACACCATTGGATTCGATTTTTGATCTCGGCGATTTCATGGTAGAAGGTTAATACGAGAGGGTGCTGATTAAAGCGTAATTCTGGTATTCAGATTTGAAGAATACTGAAAGCTTAGAACAGAGAGATGAAATGTAATTGATCTGAGCCAACTAAGGAAAGTTGTTGGTACGAAAAAAAATCATCTCTAAACACGCTCGTAGTAGTCATCTGCTGATTTAGGTAAAAATAGTTTTCAAAAAACACCATTTTATAAGCCCTATATATAGAGGGAGTGTTTTTTTTATTTATGATTTTTTATTTTCTTTATAAGGTATTTTGGTTAGTATGCAAAAATTTCTATGATTAAATGGAGCCAGGAAAGGGAGTCGAACCCTCGACCTACTGATTACGAATCAGTTGCTCTACCACTGAGCTATCCTGGCTTACCAAATTACATATTCTCTATCACCTTTGGTGCAGATACTAAAAGCTCGTCAAGCTTGTCTATGAGCTTACCTCCAGCCATTGCCATGTCAGGTCTGCCTCCACCCTTACCACCAACAATAGCTGATAGTTTTGATACAATTTTGCCAGCCTGATATTGCTTTATAAGATCTTTGCTGACATTAACAATAATCGACACTTTATCGTCAATAATACATGCTAATACGCTAATACCAGAGCCGATTTTATCTTTTACCTTATCACCCAGGGTCTTTAAATCGTCTTGGTTTTGTACATTAACTTTTGCCACGATTAGTTTTATATTATTGAAGCTAATTGCATTATTTAGTAAATTTGTAATTGTATCTCCTGCAGACTTTTGCTTGAAGGATTCTATTTCACTTTGCAGTTCTTTTAGTTCAGCCATCATTTTTTCTATTTTTTCATAGATTTTCTTTTCTGGAGAGTTTATTAAGTGAGCAATGCTGGAGAGCTCTTTTTTTAATTGTTTAACATATAGCTCAGCATTTGTGCCTGTGACAGCTTCAATACGTCTGATTCCCGAGGCTGATGATGATTCTGATATGATTTTGAAATAACCGATTTGTCCTGTATTATTCAAGTGTGTACCACCGCAGAGCTCTTTAGAAAAGCCAGGAACGCTAACGACCCTTACGTCATCTGCATACTTCTCTCCGAATAATGCCATTGCTCCAGATTCTTTGGCTTGGTCAATATGCATATGCTCAACAGTTAGGTTTGTTGCATTTCTAACTTCATTATTGACTATATCTTCCACAACTTCAATCTCTTCAGCGCTCATAGCTTGTATATGAGTAAAGTCAAAGCGTAAGTAGGTTGCTGCAACTAAAGATCCTTTTTGCTGCACATGTTCTCCTAAAACTTGTCTTAAAGCTGCATGCAATAAGTGAGTAGCAGTGTGATTTCGTGCAATACTAAGACGGTATTGATCTTCTATCATAGCTGTGTATTTTAAAGAGTTTATTTCTCCTTTTACAAGCTCACCTGTGTGGAGATAGTTGTCATTATACTTTTGTACATTGGTAATTATTATCTCTGTAGTTTCGTTAAATAAACGTCCTTTATCAGCAACTTGCCCACCAGATTCAGCATAAAAAGGAGTCTTGTCTAATAAAAGACTAATCTTTCCTTCATCATCGATAGAGTATTTTGTTATAAAGCAATCTGTCTGATTTGTATTGTAGCCAACAAACTCAGTTTCTGTATTGTCTTTAAGGGTTATCCAAGATATATCTTCAAGAGCAAGTTTAAAGTTTGAAGATGAACGTGCTCTTTCTTTTTGCTTTTCCATTTCTATTGCAAAGCCGTCCATATCGATTTTTAATTGTTTTTCTTCTGCAAGTATTTGAGTTAAATCAGGTGGAAATCCGTATGTGTCATAAAGAGTAAACACGTCTGATCCGCTAATTGTATCATTATGAAGCTTGCTGGTTATCTCTTCAAATCTATGAAGACCATTATCTAAAGTAAGGTTAAATCTTTCTTCTTCGGCTTTTATAACCATTTTTATATAGGAAAGGCGATCTTTTAACTCTCTAAAGTGATCTCCAAAATTCTTTGCGATGGTATCAGCTAATTGATAAAGGAAAGGATGGTTTTGGTTTAATAATCTGCCATACCTTGCTGCACGTCTTAAAATGCGCCTTAAAACATAGCCTCTACCTTCATTTGAAGGCATTCCACCATCTGCTATAGCAAAACATAGGCATCGTGCATGGTCGGCGATGACACGGTGCGCAATACCAGCTTCTCCATCTGTATAAGGGTGCTTTGTTATCTTGGAAATTTCATCAATAATGGGTGAAAACAAATCAGTATCGTAGTTTGATGTCTTGTTTTGAATAACGCGGCACACTCTTTCGAGACCAGAGCCTGTATCAACAAACTTGTGCTTTAAAGGTACAAGTGATTTATCAGCTTGTCTATCGAACTGCATGAATACGAGGTTCCAGAGCTCGATATAGCGATGACAGTCACCGTTTACAATACATTTATGGTTTGGATCATTTGCTTTATCACAGTACTCAATACCCGTGTCATAGTGAATTTCTGTGCAAGGTCCGCAGGGTCCTGTATCTCCCATTTCCCAAAAGTTATCTTTATCACCATGAAAAGTGATGAAGTCAGGATTAATATCTGTTTTTGTTTTCCAAAGCTCATAAGCTTCTTGGTCAGTGTGATGAACAGTCGCATGAAGCTTCTCTTTTGGCAATTTCCATACCTCTGTTAGTAGTTCCCATGCCCATTTAATTGCATCTTCTTTGTAATAATCACCAAATGACCAATTGCCGAGCATTTCAAAAAAAGTATGGTGATAAGAGTCTTTACCAACTTCTTCCAGATCATTATGTTTTCCGCCTGCACGAATGCATTTTTGACTATTTACAGCACGTTTATAAGGTGTATCTTGTAGCCCTAAAAAGTATAGCTTGAATTGATTCATACCTGCATTGGTAAACAATAAAGTTGGATCATCTGTTGGTACTACCGATGAAGATGGTACAAAGTTATGTCCCTTATTTTTAAAGAAATCTATAAATTGTTGTCTAATTTCATTTCCAGAAAGCATCTTTACCTCCACTATTAAGCACTAAAGTTTAAAAGAATTTAGAAGCCATTTTTAGTCAAGTAAAAAAAGAGGTACATTGCTGTACCCCTTTATAATAAGTGTAATTAATTATAAGATTAATATTTATTCAGAGAGTATAAAGGTTTCATCTTCTCCATTTGTTATATGATCAATCATATATGATGCAGAGTCGTTGAGCTCTCCATTAGGCCATTTTTTCAACATTTCTTTATATAGTCTTATTGCTTCATCCTTATTGTTCATGTTTTCAGAGAAGATGAAAGCTTTCATAAACCATGCTTTATAGTCATCTACGCCATTTGTGAATTCTTTAATAATTTGATCATAATAGATAACAGCATCGCGGTAGCTATTTTTCTTTTGTGCATCTTCAGCTAAATCAAAAAGTTCATTTGCGGTAACCTTAGTTTTCAGAAGCTCATAATGTTCACTTACAACATATTTTGCACGATATTCTTCGAGTTTTGCTTTGAATATTTCAGTTGCTTTTCTTCTTTGTGCATTTGATTGGATGCTAAGTTTTACTTCTTCAAGGGGCTTTTGTTTTTCTTCAGTTATTCTAACCAAGTAGAAGAATACATATTCCCCTCTATTATTCTTGAAGATAGGGCTTACTTCTTTTTCTTTTATTTCTATAGCCATTTTATTGTATTCTACATCATTGCCATAAGTTGGTACAATGCCATTATTGTAAATAGGTGAGAGTAAACCATCTTTATCAACATTATTAGATTCTTTTCTGAGTAGGTCAATTATCTTTTCTTCATTTCCCTTTTTAATGAGTTTTGCAGCTTTTTTTCGTGTTTTATTAGCTTGTTTCTCTGTTTGGAAGGTGAATTGTCTTATTTCGCGATAAGCCCTTTCCTTGTAAGCATCTTTATGAGCATTGTAGTACTCTATTATTTCAGAGTCGCTAATTTTTGCTTGGTCGGTTACTTCAGCTTGGTAAACCATACGAACCATGACTGATTTTGCGCTTTTGATCATCTCTATATCATCAGCTATTGTTTTATCAAATCCTTTACTAATCGCATAATAATAAACAAGTGAGCCGTTTAAATCGTCCATTATTGCAAGTTTACGTGCCTCTGGGTTTTCTACATTCATTTTTTCCATTTGATAACGATTCTTGAGTAGGAAAAATGTGCGCTTTGCATCGTAAACAAGTTCAGGTACACTGGAGTTGATGACTATATTATTAAATTCTTCAGGGTGAATTGATAGAAAATCAGTGGTTTTGATATAATCATTATTTATTACAATATTGTAGTCTTTTTGCAGCTTATTAATTAAACTATCATACAATTCACGTTCTTTACTCATTTTTAATTGGCTTGCAATGTCTTTTTTTACAGCATCAAGCTCTTTAATCTGTTCATCGACTTGTTCAATTTTTTGGATGAAATGAAAACCCGTTTCTGTTTGGATTGATTCAATTTTACCATTGGTTGTTGAAGAAAAAATTAGATTGTCAAGCGCTTCATCTCTACCAATGCCTGTAATATAACCATTGTGACGAATATTCTCAATTATACCTTTTTTATCTTTAGAGTATTTATTTGTTGAGTGTTGCGCAATCAACTCTTCAAAGTTATTACCTTTATCAATAAGAGATTTAACTAAATTTGCCTCTTCTTGAGTTTGAACTTGTAAGTGTCTAATTTTTATTGAAGGAGGTATAGTGAATTTGCCTTTGTTATTCTGATAGTATTGATTGATATCTTTGTCATCAATCTTAACTTTATCAACAATTTCTTTTTGATAGAATTTCTCATTCAGAATAGGCTTTTGGGCAATTTTAATAGCTTCCAAAACCTCAGGCTTATTTTGGTAGTTTTGTTCAAGTGATTCAATGTAAAAGAGTTCTTCTTGTAAAATCGCTTCGACTACCTGCTTTTGTCCTTCAACAGTTTTGTATCGTGATTGGTACATAGGGTGAAGTTTAGATACTTTAAAATCCATATCTTTAGTGGTTACTGTTCCTTTTGTTAATTGCACTATAATTGTGTCTTTTGGGACAGCAACTGTTTCAACTTTGGTAGCTACTACAGCTGGTTTCTTTGCTTTCTTGGTTGATTTTGCAGGTTTTGCAAATACGTTTTGCATAGATAATAAGAATCCTAAAATCAAAATAATTTTAAGCCCCATTTTTAAATGTTTTGTCATTTCATATTCTCCTTATTAATTTTCCTTTTATGTCTTATTTTTATAATATAATCCAAAAGTCAAGTAATTATTACATTTTATTTCTCTTTATTGTCTTTTTCTTGTTTAGGCAATCTTTGAGCTGCTAATTGACCGCATGCCGCCGCAATATCCTCACCTCTACTTTGCCTTAAGGTAATAGCAGCTGAGATAACCATAAGCTTCTTTGTAAAAGCTTCGACATCCTCATCTGATGGAGAAAGCCAAGGTAAACCAGGTACATTGTTCCACTTAATCAGGTTAATCTTGCAGGATATATCGCCAGCAAATTTTATCAAAGCTTTGACATCAGAGTCAGACATGTTAAAATTCTTGATCATGATATACTCAAAGCTTATTCGATAGCTTGTTTTCTTTCGAAATTCAATCAGTGCTGCCTTTAGCTCATCTAAAGAATACTTTTGATTAATTGGCATTAGCTCACTTCTTTTTGCGCTGATCGCTGAGTTTAGTGACACTGCGAGCTTTATTTTTATATCGCTATCTGCCAGCTTATTAATAGCGGGAACTACACCGCATGTGGAGATAGTCATTCTTCGGGGGCTAAAAGCAAACCCTAATTCTGCTTGTATGATACGAATTGCTTTAACAACATTATCATAATTGTCTAATGGTTCTCCCATACCCATAAAGACGATATTTGTGATTCTGTTTTCAGGATTAAACTTTTGGGCAATCAAGAGTTGTGCTACTATCTCTTCAACCTTTAGGTTTCTGATTAAACCTATTTTTGCAGTGGCACAAAACTGGCAATTTCTTGCGCAGCCCACCTGAGAAGAGATACACAATGTATTTTTTTTATTATTGGACATAAATACAATTTCAATGAAGTTTTCGTCACTTAATTTCAAGCTATACTTCTCCGAAGAGTCTTTAGATTTTAGTCTAATGTCAACTTGCGGCAGAGTGAAATCAAAGCTTTCTTTTAGCCTTTCTCTTAGTGTGATAGGCAAGTTCAACATATCATCAAATGAAAGGCAATATTTCTTGTATATCCAATCAAGCAGCTGATTTATCCGATACTTCTTTTCTCCCCATTGCAATAGTATAGCTTCTATTTCCTGAGGTTCAAAAGAAAGAATGTGTCCGTTCATTAATGTTAGTTCTTTCCTCGATATTGTTTGTTAAAATCGTCTATATGTGTTGAAATAATGCTTTGATCTTCACCACTTAAATATACCATTTTTAATTGATAATCATTTCTAAAGACATACATTTTCTTTTTATTCACCCACACTTCTTCACCGATCTCTGGGTAGTCTTTTGCAAGTTCTGTGTAAAAATCACCTTCAAAGTGCAAGCAACAGAGTAATCTTCCGCATGGTCCAGATATCTTGGCAAGATTGCCTGAAAGGTTTTGGTCTTTTGCCATTTTTATTGTAACTTGATTAAATCTCTTGAGAAATGAAGCACAGCAATACTTATTGCCACACATGCCGTATCCGCCGAGTCGTTTTGCTTCATCACGCCCAGTACTTTGGTGAAGCTCGATGCGTGTTCTAAAGACTTGGGCAAGCTCTCTCACAAATTCTCTAAAGTCAATTCTTCCTTCAGCAGTAAAGAAAAATGTGAGCTTATTGGTGTCAAACTGGTATTTTGTGTCTATTAATTTCATTTCAAAGGGGTACTTTACCACAAGCTCTAAAAACTTCTCTTCAGCAGCCTTTTCTTTTTTCTCTATTCCAATGAGTTGTTGTAAATCGTTGTCTGTAGCGATTCTTACAATTGAAAGAACCTTCGATTCTTGTTGCATATCATCTTGTTCTTCGTTCTTTACTGCTGCTTGAACTACCACACCAATATCCAATCCTCTATCTACCTGTACAATTACCACATCATCTGGTTGGACATACAGGTTTTCAGGCTTTGTGAAGTATGCAGTTCTCCAATTTCTCATCTCTACTTCGACAAATTCTTGTTGTTCAGTATAGCTTATTGCCTCTTCAGTTTCTATGTAGAGTTCAGTGTGATCGATGTTGATTTGTAGTTCATCTTGTATAATGGTTTGTATGATTTGCTCACCATTTTCTGTAATGTCATTAGGATTTTTATTCATTTATATTCCTCTTTTATTTATATCTTTTATAATTTGTATTTCATTTATAGACAATTCTTTATTTCGACGATTCTTAACTATTTGAGCTGTTGATAAAAACTTTTCTATCTGATATTTATCTAAGTGGTCTGCTTGCCCCCAAGAGAAGTTTGGAATGAAGTTTTGAATTAATGGGCTTCCGTATAGGTTTGCGCCAAAGCCGATTAAAGCTCCTGTATTAATGGAACAATTTATTCCAATCTTGCTATGATCACCGATAAAACACCCGACAAATGTGCTACCAGTATCAATCTTATCTCTTACACTATAATTATAGACTGCAACGTTTTTATAGGTATTTTTAAGATCACTGTTATTGGTATCGGCGCCGATATTGACCCATTCTCCAATAAAACTGTGCCCCAAAAAGCCGTCATGTTGCTTATTAGAATAACCTTGAATTATGGTATCTTCTACTTCTCCACCAACCTTACAAACGGGACCGATAGACGTGTTTGGATATATTTTTGCAGCAACTTTTATCATTGATTTTTTACCTATGTAAGCTGGTCCAATTATCACTGAGTTATGCATAATAGTGGCATTTTCATCGATTACCACAGGTCCATTTGAAGCATCAATTACAACACCTGCTTTCAGCTCTACTCCTTCTCCAATCCAAATGTCATAAGGGTTTATTAGAGTGACTCCTAACTCTGTTTCGATAAAATTGTCTTCTTCATAAAAGATGTTTTCAAAATCAAATGTAATCCACTGCCCATTTTCATGCATCATTTCCCACAAATATTCCCAACAATGAATATCTTGCGTCTCAACTGTTTGGCAAGTTTCAGCAAGCTTGATTAACTCTGAATTGTCGATTTTCTGAGCTTCACAGGATAAATGAAAAGCAATAATGTTCTCTCCATTCTTTAGAACAGTATTATGATTTAGTGATGTAATCTGCTGCATATTATCATGATTAATCTTTGCTCTGCTGTTGATAAAAATATAATCAGCTTTTTCGACACAGTTCAAACACCAATCCGGATGGCGTTCTTCGTATAAATCGAGCAAGCCATTTTCCATAATATAGTTTGTTTTTTCGATTTCAAAGAGGTACTCAATTCTTTGTCTAAGTTTCAATATACCTACTCTTAAATCACCGATTAAGCGTAAGTAAGTCATAGGCAGGAATTGCTCTTTTTTATGATCATCAAATATAACATATTTCATTTTTCAAAACCCTTTCTATCTTTCCACTTAAATAGAGAAAAGACACCTAAAAAGCTAATTATTAATGTATATAGCGGCTGCATTATTGTCCATGAAAAGAATAAAGAATAAAAGTTTAATTTAGAACGCCAGCCATATCCGCTAAATCTATCCCAAATCCTAAAAGCTTTCATTGAATGTATGATAAAAGTTAAGTCTATTATTATTTTAATAAAGATCAACACTATCACACTAAACTGCCAAAATAAGAGAATTGGAATTAGTGTTGTAACTAAAAAAACTGCAAGCAAATAAACAAAGAAAATAAAGTTTGAACTAAGCATATACTTCATATTTGAAGCCCATCGTGCACGCTGATTAAAAAGCTTTGAAAACGATTGAATTGCTTGCGTTTTAACTCTTGCGCTTGTATTATTTGCAAAGAAAATGTTCATCTTTTTTTGTTTAAACAATTGCATTAAATGTAAATCATCTCCTGAAATATACCTTTCTATTGGCTTGTATCCGCCTACAGAGTCAAAAGACGATTTTTTAAATGATAGGTTTTGTCCGCTGCATGATAAATATAGACTTGCATTTATTGAAGCAGCTGTGGCAAACATTAGAGTCAGAAAGTCAAAATGCTCAAATAATGCATAAAAGGGAATACTTTTAAAGAGTGACTTTTGAAGTTTGTTCAAGCTTGTAATTCTTTGCCCAATATTTGTTTCTGAAAAACCAACTACCATGTCTGCACTCTGGTTGTTTTGATATGTATCAACTACGCCATTTATCCATGTTTTTGCGGGGATACAATCTGCATCGCTTGTTAGAATTATCTCGTGTTTTGCCTTTGAAATTGCTTGAGTAAGCGCATTTTTCTTTGCAGAAACGACTGTCTCCCTGCCTTCTGATGTAAAGTAGTCATAGTCTATGAATTTATCTTTATATAGAGCCAATATTTCTTTTGTTTTGTCTTCCGAACAATCATCAACAATGATGACTTGCACGAGGTTTAAGTCGTATTCTTGAATCAATAATGCATCAAGAAATCTTCTAATATTATGTTCTTCATTTCTGGCACTGCAAATAATACTAACAGGTAGTGAATGCTGCTTAATGCTTTTTCTATGTTCTACAATATTGTTTAAAAAGATTGCAATAAAAAACATATAAATCATTATGCTTATTATGGAGATTACGATTAGAATAGACATTATCATTAACGGTGTATTTCTCTGACATTTAAGACAGAATCTTTTCTGTGGTCGATTTTAGAGGGGTAAAAATTATAGACAAGAGAATCTGAATATGTTGTCGGTTCTGTGCCTTCAATATAAAATTCTTTGATGACTGAACTACTGGTATAATTTGCCAAAAAGCCAGTGATCTTTGAAACATTTTCTTCAACAATACCCTGTGGTTTAACAAAATCTTCATTAATGTTTATACCCTTTGTAGCCATATCTGCATAGGCTTTTTTGGCAATAGATGCCCAAACAGGTACCGTTACAACTGCTCCCGTCATGCCGCTTCCCATTGTTTTATTATTATCAAAGCCGCCCCAAACCCCTAAAACCAGTCTTGGAGTGTAGCCAATGAACCATGAGTCTCGATAATCGTCTGTGGTGCCTGTTTTGCCTGCACATGGGTATTGAAAGCCATATGACCTTATACCAGCAGCTGTACCACTGTTGACAACGCTTTTGAGCAAATCGGTCATTAACCATGCTACTTTGGGATCCAACACTCTGGTTATATTTGGTTTTCTTTCTTCAAGCACTTTACCTTTGCTATCAACTACTTTGGTATAATAAATAGGTTCAACTTTTACACCACCAGATGCAAATATACCAAAAGAGCTGATTAGTTCACTAGGTATCACTTCACAGCTACCAACAGCAATTGATAAGTATGGAGGTATATTCGTAGTAAGTCCAAAGTTTTCAGCGACTTTAACAACACTCGTGGGTCCAATATCATAAATGACTTTGGCAGCGCTAATATTCAGTGATTTTTTAAGAGCATCTCTCAGAGTAACATATCCAAGAGTAGTTTTGTCATAGTTTTTTGGCTCCCAATACACTTGATTATTCTTCATGAAGACCACTGGTCTGTCATGTATAATTGTTGATGGCGTGTATCCTTTTTCAATCGCTGCAGTGTAGAGCAATGGTTTAAATGCTGATCCCGCTTGCCTTTTAGCTTGGGTAATGCGATTAAACTTACTATGGTTAAAGTTTCTTCCTCCTATCATCACTTTTACATAACCAGTATTTGGATCAATCGCATAGACACCACCCTGCAGATAGTCCGAACTTATATTCGATGCCATTGCTGGATAGTCTTTGTATTTTTTACGATAGCCCCTATTATTTTCAAGTATAGAATACTGTTCGTTTAAAACAGAATCTGCATACACTTGTAGGTCGTAGTCTATTGTGGCGTAAATTCTCATGGCGCCTGTAAAGAGTTGCTCTGTACCATATTCTCTTTCAAGCTTGATGCGAATATAATCAATAAAGTAGTTTGAGTTTAAGTTGTCAATGAATCTTGACTGTGCGATTTCTATATTTTCAGTAAGGGCACTTTCATATTGTGTCGAGCTAATGATGCCGCTTTTATACATTTTTTTTAAAACAAAGTTACGTCTTTCCATACTCTGTTTTGGGTTTTTGATAGGTGAATAATAATTAGGTCTTTGGATCATCCCTACAAGCAATGCTGCTTCGGCTATACTAATATCTTGCACAGTCTTGCCAAAATACCTATGGGCAGCGGTTTCAACTCCGTACACCCCATCACCAAAATATATCTTATTAAAATATATTTCAAGTATTTCTTCCTTTGTAAAGTATCTCTCAATTAGTACTGCGAGCATTGCCTCTTTTATTTTACGTGTCATTTTTTTATCTAAGTTTAAAAACATATTTCGTGCCAGCTGTTGCGTTATTGTTGAACCACCCTGGGCAAAGTTCCATGAGGCAAGGTCAACAATAACAGCTCTAAACATGGCAAAAACATCTACACCCCAATGTTTATAAAAGTTTGCATCTTCGACAGTTATAAGTGCATTTACAAGATGGCTGGGTAGCTTGTCAAAGCTCGTAAGCCTTCTATTTTCCATTTGAAATACATGAATGAGATTATTATTACAATCATAAACTTCTGAGCCAGAGTTGATTCTATAACTTTGCACATCTTCCATTGGAGGGAGCTCTTTACTAAAAAAATAGAAAATACCAGCAATCATACCAAATATAAAAATAGTGATGCCAATAAAGAATTTTAAATACTTAAATATCTGCTTTTTCATATAATTTTCTTAAATCTAAATGTTTTAATAATAAAAGTGCGATATATCCTGTAATAATGCCTGTAAAAAGCGCCAAGATCAACAATATAGGAACTAAATAGAATATCTTTTGGTTTTGTAAGATAAGATATTTGACCGTAAATAATTGTGCAAGATTATGCATTATGGAGCCAAAGATACTAATGCCAATAACAGAAAAATTAATCTTTAGCTTTAGCGCTAAAAACATAAAGAAATAGGCTGCAAGCCCGCCATTTAGAGACATTAAAGTTGTGGGGTTAAAGATTGTTCCTGTAAAAAAACCGCCAATAATTGTTTTGGCTATTGTCACTATTAAAGCTTCAATTGTTAGTCCTGAAAAAAGCAAAAATACTATCATTACGTTACTTAAACCCAATTTGAGAAAAGGCAATGGCTTTGGTATGAAGAACTCTAAGATGTAAATGCTTAAAGTAAATGCTGTGATAAAAGCTAATAATATTGTCTTTTTCTCTGTTAGAGCATTCATCTATTTTATAAATTTATTTTCTCTGAATAACTATCACCAGGTCTCATCAATTCCATTTGTTCAAAAAAGAGCTCGATAAGTATGTAGTTTGGATCATCAGCACCCTCAAAGTACTCGTCAAAAAAATAGCAAAAATCTATTGCATCATATTTTAGATTGGGGTCATTTACAATTTTTGCTGAACCAATAGCTCTAATATATCCTGTATTTCCTGATTCTCTTAATGGAATACAAACTTCTATGCGTTTATTACTTTGAATTTGCGCCGTTTTAGCTTCATTTTTTAAACTTATATACCAAAACCGCCCCCATGCATAAAAGAGTATTAGTGGTCTAACATAAGGTTGGTTATTAAGTGATGTAGCCAAATAACTCTCTTGATTCTCTCTTATTAGAGAAAACATTTCATTTTTTAACTTCGATTCTGTATTTCGTGCCATATTTTATTCCTCTCTACTTACTATATTTTTAAAGTTAATAATATGTCAAGAGTTTTTTGAAATGCCTTGCTTAATTCATAGATAATATTAGCAATTTCTTACATTATTCTTCAGAACTAATCAGTGCAAAACAAGAAGATCTTCTTGGTTTTTAGTTTTTATCAAACTACATCATTTAGATTACTGATATGAAAGCTTTTACACCCATAGACTCCCCTTACATTCCCCTTGCTATCTTGGAGAATCAATGGTAATCTTATAGGAATCTAAAGAGAATGGAAAGGAAAACAAACCATGAAAATCTTGTTTAATAATGATCGATTAATTGTATATACAAAAAGATGGTATTGCTTATTTTAAATAGAGCAGAAATAAAATATTGTAATTATTTTAAGATTATTGATTAATTTACTTGACGATATTGGTTGGTTTGATTTTTTGACTAAAAAACTGTTTGTAAAAAAACAGTTGTCTGTATATTATTTGAATCATTAATCATAAGCGAAAGGAATGTAATGAATTATAACATTAATAAAGTCAGGAATATTGGCATTAGTGCTCATATAGATTCTGGTAAAACGACCCTCACAGAAAGGATTTTATTTTACACAAACAAGATACACACTGTACACGAAGTGCGTGGAAAAGACGGTGTAGGCGCAACTATGGACTCTATGGAGCTTGAAAAAGAACGTGGCATTACAATTAGCTCAGCCTCTACTAACGTTACCTGGAAAGATACAGCTATAAACATTATTGACACACCTGGACACGTGGATTTTACTATAGAGGTAGAAAATGCCTTACGCGTACTTGATGGAGCTATTCTCGTACTCTGTTCTGTTGCTGGGGTGCAATCACAATCAATTACGGTCGATAGACAAATGAAAAGATATGGCGTGCCAAATATTGCTTTTGTAAATAAACTGGATCGTGTAGGCGCAAACCCTTTTAAAGTCAAAGATCAGCTTATAGAAAAGCTTAGTAGAAATGCAGTTTTAGCTCAAATGCCTATTGGCTTAGAAGATAAATTTGAAGGAATTGTCGATTTAATAGAGATGAAAGCATTTTACTTTGATGGGCATGCTGGTACAGAAATACGAACAGAAGCGATTCCATCTGCAATGCTGGAAGAAGCTAAAAAACTCAGAGAAGAGTTAATTGACAAAGCCTCCATGTTCTCAGATGAGCTTACCGAAGCGTTTTTAGAAGGAAATGTCACTAATAAACTATTAAAAGAAGCTATTAGAAAAGGTGTTTTATCAACAGAACTGACTCCAGTATTTATGGGTTCAGCTTTTAAAAACAAGGGTATACAACTTTTATTAGATTATGTTTTAGACTTTTTACCTGCACCAACTGACCGTACAAATATGGCTTATGACTTGAATAATAAAGAGAAAGAGATTGAGCTTTCTTCTTCGTTTGATAAAGAGGCAGTAGCCATGGTATTTAAATTAGAAAACCAGATATATGGTCAATTAACTTATGTGCGCATTTATCAAGGTAAGATCAAAAAAGGTGATGACTTATACAATGTTTCACAGAATAAAAGATTCAAAATCGGGCGTTTAATCAGAATGCATGCCAATTCTATGTCTGATATTGAAGAAGCTTATGCAGGAGATATCGTGGCATTATTTGGTATTGATTGTGCTTTGGGTGATACTTTTGTTTCTGGCGACATAAAATATTCATTAAAGTCTATGTATATCCCTGATCCGATAATTTCTCTTGCTATTACAGCAAAAGATAAAAAGTCTCAAGATAATATGAGCAAAGCACTGAATAGATTCATAAAAGAAGACCCTACTTTTAAATTGATGGTTGATGAAGAATCTAATGAAACAATTATCAAAGGTATGGGCGAATTGCATTTAGATGTTTATATAGAGCGAATGAAGAGAGAATATAAAATCGATCTTGAAGTAGGTATGCCACAAGTATCCTATCGTGAGACAATTGCCGATACTGTCAAGTTTGACTATACACATAAAAAGCAATCAGGTGGTAGAGGTCAATTTGCGCGTGTAGTAGGCTTTATTGAGCTATCAGGTTCTGATGACAATGAGTTTGTTGATGATGTAAAAGGTGGCGTAATCCCTACAACATTTATGCCAGCGACTGAAAAAGGATTCTTTTCCAGCCTTGATAAAGGGTCGTTGATAGGATTCCCTGTTGTTGGTGTCAAAATGACTATCAATGATGGTAATTTCCACCCTGTAGATTCATCAAACCTTGCTTTTGAGCTTGCTACAATACAGGCTTTTAAAGAGGCTTATAAAAAGGCAAAACCAAGAATACTTGAACCAATTATGAAGCTCAATGTCGAACTTCCTTCAGAATTTCGTGGTACTGTGTTAAGCAGTATCAATCAGAGACGCGGCTTGGTCTTAGATACAGTTGTTGACGGCGTATTTACAATGATTGATGCGACAATCCCACTCGTCGAGGTATTTGGATATGCAACAATTTTACGGTCTTTAACACAGGGTAAATCAGAATTTACTCTCGAGTTTTTGAAGTATGAAAAAGTACCAAAGAATATCGAAGAACAGATTATTAAAGATATTAATGCAAAAAACAATGAGAGGGCTTAGCTTTGCCAAAACAAAGTAAAGCAAAAAAGAATAAAACCAAAAGAGGGAAAAGCTTTCCAATAATAGCTTTGATAGCATTTCTCCTTTTGGGCTTTCTTGTGTACTATTTGTCAAAAGACAGCTTGTTTGAAAAAGAAGAAGAGATCATCATACGACCTATTGAAAAAACACAGACAGAGCAAAAAGAAAATGTGCCAGAAAGCGATTTATTATATGATGAAGCTGATTATCAAGTCGCAGAAGTAGATAGCACAGCACTCCAACCAAAAACCGAAGATAGAGATTATACTGTTGATACACCCAAACCATCTATCACAGAGAAGGGTAAGCTCTATACAATCAACTCCGAATTACCCAAGATTTGTATAATTGTCGATGACTTTGGTTATATTAAAGGTAAACTGCTTGATAGTTTTTTAAGTCTTGATAAAGAGATTGCTTTTTCAATTATTCCTGGCTTGGCTCATAGCGTTGAAACAATGAACTTAGCAGTTCAAAATGGGCATGAAGCCCTGATACATATGCCAATGGAGCCACTTTCTTATCCCAAAGATAATCCAGGTACAAATGCAATATTTGTGAAAATGAGCGATGAGGAAATCGAAGTTCAAATGCAAAAGTATTTCGATGAACTAAAGAAAACAGTGGGCATTAATCATCATATGGGTAGCAAAGCTGCTGCTGATAGGAGAGTGATGGAGACTGTTTTAAGAAAAACTAAAGAACAATCTTTATTCTATATCGATAGCTTTACTGATAGTAATTCTGTTGTTGAAGAGCTGGCTGAGAGTATGGGTATCCGCTTTGCAAAGCGTAGGCAGTTTCTTGATGTGCCTGAGTCTTCCAAAAAGAGGGCAATACTAAAAGTTGATGAGATTAAAAAAATGAAGGGTAATGTTATCGTGGTAATAACTCATTGCCATAATGATATGAAATATAGGCAATTGAAATTCTTTATTGAAAGATTAAAAGACAATCACTATCAGATTATCCCTCCCTCAAAGGCTGTAAGAATTTATTAGAATATAAGACAATTAGCTTGGCTTATTCTTTGCAAAAATGAGCCTATGTTTGAGCCTTCACCAAGTGATAAATCGCTAACTATCATCCTGTTTACTATGTATTTAACATTGCACTTATCATAATATTTATAAAGGCAATGTAAACAATATGCCTTGTTATTATGCATTCCAATAAACAGCATGATATGTCCTTTAAATCTAAAAAAAGAAAGCCCTGCTATGCTATTTGCCACTAAAAATGCTTCTTTATTTTCTTTGCCTAACATTGTCTTAGTGCTAAAAAGCTCTATCCCAGTGTTTCCTTGTGAAGCTCCATTCCGTGGCATTGAGATGCCAAATACAGAATATAATAATTGCAGAAACTTTGAACAATCGATAAAGCCATTTGAGTCACCCCAGCCATAGGGTGTGTGCATAAACTTAAACGCCTGTTCAAAGATATTGCGATATGTACATTTTAAAAAGCCTTTGCTGACGTCCTTTTTAAGTACATAATAGGGTCGCTCAGGGCTAATTGGGTTGTAGATTGTATAAGCTATACTATTCTGCCCTTGAAAATAGAGCTTTGTACCCATACGCACAACCATCGCAAACTCTGTACACTGAGGATCTTTAAATAGTGAAGAATAAACTTCAGATACGATAATAAGGCTATTATTACTTTGGTAATCAGCATTGTGAATGGGGGCTATATATTCTTTTTTAATCCAGCCAGCAGATGATTGATTGATTTGAAATAGCCATTTTTTGTCTTTTGATTCTGCAGTGACCATGCATAATGATCCATAATCAAGGGCATTGTTTTGTAAGAGATCAAATTCATAATCATCTGGTGTTTCCATAATCATGTCATCAGTAGGCAATAGTCGCTCGTTTACAAGTCTATTTGTGATAAATAGTTGGGGGTTATCATACCAGTTAATGCTCTCAAAAAGGTTTTTGATCCAATCTTCTGTAATAATGTTACCATCTTTTTGATAATACTTGCTCTCAGTCAATGAGCTATAATACTTGCATATAAGATCTTTGCTTGTATTAATAATTGAACTATGATGATCTAAAAAATTATTGATTAAAGACCTTTCTAAAGTTATCTTATTTAGTTTTTTAATATGGCTTTGAGAGATGATTGTTTTGTCTATACTATCCAGTTTATTCAGCCAAAAATAAGGGGAAATCATATCTGAGCAAGTGTTTGGTAATAGAGATGGGCTTGGCAATTTATTATTCATATAGTCTCCTTATATAAAAATTATAATAATAAGTATGACTTATTTTTGTCAAGATATTTGCACATCTTATTAATTTATGCATAATAAAAAAGAGCAACGGCGGGGAGACCGTTGCGTCTTTTCGCTTTTGGAGCTTTGGGGAGGTTATATGAATCTTTATTGAGTAGTATTACCCAAATAAAGCAGATTAGCTAACTGATATTGCGCCAAATGGGCATGCGCTCATACAAGCACCACATTTGATACATTTGTCTTGTAATATTTCATGAGGTTCTTTAACTGCACCGATAATAGCACCAGCAGGGCATACTCTTGCGCATTTTGTGCAACCTTTACATTGAACTGGATCAATATGGAATTGTCTTAGAGCTTGGCATTCACCAGCAGGGCATCTCTTATCAACTATATGTGCTACGTATTCATTTCTAAAGTGCTTGATAGTAGAGAGAATAGGGTTTGGAGCTGTCTTACCGAGACCGCAGAGTGATGCATTTTTAACAACTACTGCTAATTCTTCGAGAGTTTTCAAGTCGTCCATTGTGCTTTCACCAGCAACTATTTTTGTCATAATCTCAAGCATTTGTTTTGTTCCAACACGGCATGGGATACATTTTCCACAGCTTTCATCCTGAGTAAAGCTCATAAAGTATCTTGATATTTCGACCATACAAGTAGTTTCATCAAGTACAACAAGTCCGCCTGAGCCAACCATCGCACCTGCTTTTTGTAGTGAGTCAAAATCTACAGGCATATCGAGGTGATCAACTGTCAAGCAGCCGCCAGATGGTCCACCAATTTGAGCAGCTTTGAATTCTTTTCCGTCTTTAATGCCACCACCAATTTCAAAGATGATTTCACGTAAAGTGATACCCAATGGAACTTCAACGAGACCAGTGTTTCTAATCTTTCCAGAGAGAGCAAAGATCTTAGTTCCGCGGTTATTATCTGTACCGAGTGAAGCATACCACTGATAACCATGTCTAAGAATGAGTGGGACGGATGCATATGTTTCCACATTATTTATATTTGTAGGTCTATCAAACAAACCTCTTTCAGCTGGGAATGGAGGCTTTGGTGTAGGCATACCACGTTTACCTTCAATTGATGCGATTAAAGCACTTTCTTCACCACAGACAAATGCGCCAGCACCTTGGGCTATTTTAAGAGAGAAATTAAAGTCTTTTCCCATGATTTTATTGCCTAAGAAACCTACTTCTGTAGCTTGTTCAAGAGCTTCTTTTAGTCTTTGAATTGCCAATGGGTATTCAGCTCTGACGTAAACATAGCCTTCTTGAGCGCCTACAGCATAAGCTGCAATAGTCATACCTTCGATTACTTTATGTGGGTCACCTTCGAGTACTGATCTATCCATGAATGCACCTGGGTCGCCTTCGTCTGCATTACAAACTACATATTTAATAGGGTCATCTTGCTTTGCAGTTAAGCCCCATTTAATACCAGTTAAGAATCCACCACCGCCACGACCACGTAAGCCAGCCTTTTTTACTTCTTCAACGACTTGGTCAGGTGTGAGTTCAAACAAGCACCTTTTTAAGCCCAAATATGAACCTGCAGCTACAGAATCATTGATGTTTTCAGGATCTATCACACCAGATTCCCCTAAAACACGACGAGTTTGTTTTTTATAGAAGTTAATCTCATCAGCGATAGGTGTATTTTGGAAGACTAATTCATTGATAATTTCGTTTTTGAGTACAGTTTTTTCGATTATATCTTCAACATGGTCTGGAGTAACCTTTACATAGAATATCTTCTGTGGGAATATCTCAATGATAGGTCCCATCTCGCAAAAGCCACGGCAGCCAGTCTCAATAATATGAATATCTTTTTCGAGCCCTTTTGCTTTGATTAATTCGTCAAACTTTGTTTTTAGTGGTATTTCACCAGAAGCTTGACAACCAGTACCTTTACACATTGCAATTTGACACTTGAAGGTGGTAGGTATTTTACGGTATGTATCTGTCATTTTATCAGCAATATCTTTTTCTGCAGGAGATAGATCTTGCAAGCCAACCATATATTTACAATATGTTTTACTTGGTTGCTCTGGGTGGTATAGTATTTGTTCGTCTAAAGTATTGTGGAAATCTTTCATTGTACATCTCCTTCTTTTAATTCTTTTACAATTTCTAAAAGTTTATCAACTTTAACTTGCCCATAGATGTGCCCATCGGCAATTAATGCAGGCGCCATAGCGCAGGCACCGATACATGCAACAGTTTCAAGTGTTAGGAATTTGTCATCAGTTGTGTTTTTTTCTTCTGATAAACCAAAGTCTTTTCTTATTCTCTCAATTAATTCTTTTGCACCTCTAACGTGACACGCAGTTCCATCACAAATTTGGAGAATGTGTCTGCCTTTAGGTTCTGTTGAAAATTGTGCATAGAATGTTGCCACGCCGTAGATACTTGACAGAGGCAAGCCCAATTGAGTTGAAATTTCAGTCATTACATTTTGGGGTAAGTAGCGATATTTTGCCTGTACAGCTTGTAAAATCGGTATCAATGATGTTCGGCTATTACCAAACTGAGTTAATAGCCCTTCGACCCATTTTACTTGTTCTTCCATTGTTTCTTCGATCATTAGTTCCTCCCGTGAGATCGTTTATGTCTTTAATAATATTCTATTTCTACTTTTTTATTTAGTTTACTGAGATGTTTTGCGATATCTTCTGTTATCTTGGTTTTTAAACCAAACTCTTTTGGGATACCAGGGTTTTGATGTGCGGGGTTCATTGCTTGCCCTACGAGAAATGTTATTTCGTCAGAATCTAAAAGGTCTCTTAAAAGCATGCTGACGCCATCATGATTACGGTTTAATACTTGCATAGGTATTTCCTCATCAACACTGAGTATTTTTAAGATTGAACTAATAGTAATGATGCCTTCTGTTACTAAATGAATGCCTTTGATAATACCTATTGGAGGAATACCAGGCTTGATAGAGTCCATATCAACTCCAACTTCTTGCCCAAGTATTCTGCCAACTATATTGCTTGTTGTACCACCACATACTACTTTACGTGTATCTTCACTCATAAAACGATTGACGACAAACTTATCTAATTCTTTTTTTGCTGGAGCGCCAATAAGAACCTTTAATCTCTTTTTTTCTCTGATTTTCACCACTGCTACTGACGTATCATCTCCAGGCATTCCTGCATATAATTGCTCTGCGATATTTGTAAGTTCAAATGCCAATTCATGTGCTGTGAGAGGTTTTTGGACTATTCTTTCGATAAATTCTGATATTCTTTCCCAAGACCAACCAAGATTCCAAACACCACCAATACCTGCGTGGACTTCACCATCACTAACCAAGATAAGCCAGTCACCTGGTTCAACAGGAACGATTGCTTCTTTTATATTCTTTCCAAGTATATTGAGGTTATTATATTCAATTGGGTAAAACTTGTTTTTCTTTATTAAAATAGCAGGGGGGTTGTCATATTCGACGAGATGTATAGTACCAGTATTATACATTTGAGCGACCGAAAAAGTACTATAGGCGAGCTTACGATAGGAGCAGGTAGGTAGAGTGTCAATTAATGTCTCAACCACGTCATAAAGCTCACTACCGTTTTTAAGCATCACAGAGATAATCCGAGAGGTGAGAGTTGCAAGTATATTAGCTTTGACACCTGAACCGAGCCCATCAGAAAGGATCAATGTTGATGTGCGATCACCTTGATTGCTGATAATAGAGTCACCGCACAATTCTTCATTGAATTTATTCAGCTGAGCTGAGGCGATTTCAAAGTATAAGTTTTTCATTTTATTCCTTTGTCTCTTCTCGGAATACCTTCATTAAATCAAGCAGAGTAACTTTTGTTTCTGCAGTAGTTTCGCCTAATAATGATGCGATCTCTTGAGCAACGCGCATTTGCTTGTGAATAACCTCATTTGCTTTTTCTATAGTCTGTTCTTTGAGCGCATTGATACGATCTCTATTAGCACTTTTTTGGCTGATATCAGTCACTATTACAACATGCATGCCGTCTTCAATTAGATCAAAAGAGATAATTTCTATATCTTTATTACGTTTTTTTGAATGCACAAGGGCTGCAGGCTTGTTTTTATAATCAGGATTAAAGATATCAATATCAATAAACTCACGGATATCTTTGCCTGCAAGTTCTGTATAATTTGGTAAATCAAAGATTACTTTAAATGCTTCATTGTACTGAACAACTTTGTATTGGTCATCAACTTCGCATACCCCATTAGGGTCTCTCTCGATAATTCTATTAGCACGAGATTCTGCCATCTCACGCATATAAGGTATGCACATTTCATATTCTGCCATACCTTGAACAACAGCTATAGCCTTGTCACGGCATGAGTAATATCCACATGCACCGCAGTTAAGCTCATCTTCTGTGCCTATTTTACCTGACTTTTTAAGTATTTCTTGTATTTCACTTTCTTCAACATCTTTGAAGATAATATCTCTTTTTTTAAACGTACGTGTCAAATCTACTTCTGTACCTTCATAATCAAAGATATTTGGTATCTTGTTATTAGATTTTGCATATTCAAGTAACTTCATTTTAGCGAGCTGTGGGCTATTTTGATTCATCATTGGGGCACCTAAGCAGCCATCTTCGCAGATAAGCATTTCAGCAAACTTTAATGACTCATGATTACTACTAATAGATTCAAGGAATCTCTTACAGCTTGCAAAGCCACTGACCTTCAAAAAGTTGAGTGCGAAGGGATTAATGCCTATTCTATATAACATACCGCCTTGAATTGGGTAGAGTCTTGAATTTTTCTCTTGAGTATGTAGTTCAGGTGTTTCAAAGGGTGCATTATCTATAACTTCTGGATAAATACTCTGTTCTCTAAACCATTTACGGATATCTTCAAACGATAAGATATAGTCAACTTCACCGTCAAATCTTTCATTCTCACTTTTAGCGCTCTGGCAAGGACCGATATAGATAACCTTTACATTTTCATCATTATTTTGTTTATAAGCTTTTTTTAGCAACTTCGCATGAGCAAGCATAGCAGAATCAACGGGTGCTAAGAATTCGATCAATTCAGGGTGATATACCTCAATTAGGTTGACCAAAGCAGGACACTCTGAACTAATTATAAATTTTTCTTCTTGTATTAACTTTTCATACTCTCTTAAAACCCAATATGCTGCAGCTGAACTCTCTTCTACAGCTTTAAATCCAAGCTTGAGTAATGCTCGGACAAATTGAGCTGGATTGTATTCTGGAAAAGCAACTGTGAAAGTTGGGGATAAACTCACTACATTTGTACTTTTAGTTAGAATTAAGTTTTTAACTTGATCAAGTGAAGATATAGCTCTGATAGCATGTTGTGGGCAAACATCAATGCACTTTCCACATTGTATACATCTATTTGTTATGATTCTGGCATGTGAGTCTTTGACCTGTATTGCCTTGACAACGCAGTGTCTAACGCATTTGTAGCAATCTTTACAGTCACTTTCTCTTATCTTTATGAAGGAATGCATGTTTCTTTCTCCGCCTCATTTACCAAACGATTGACAAACAATTCTTTCATTTCGTCTAAATTTCTCACTGTAATATGTTCATCATCAACCTTAATATTGATGCCTTCTGAACAATGCCCCATACAAAAGCTTGCCTTGAGCACTATTTTTTGCTCTAAATTATAGGCTGGAATTGCTTTCTGCAAATAATCTATAAAAGAATGCGATCCTTTAATATGGCAAGAACTACCAACACATACTGTTATTATCATTTTTCCCCCCGTTTTTCTTCTCTTGATTGCGAAACTTATGATCTAATATATACCAGAACTGTGCCATATCTTTAAAAATAGAGTAATATACTGTTATATTGAATTTTAAGTATGTATAATGAAGAATAAATACCGTTCAGAACTGAACAAAAGATCGGACTTGAACACTAAATAGATTGCGTATGCAATTTTAGACAGACACGCATTTAAAGGTTGTTTTATAATCTTAAAATAATAAATTAACAATCATCATTTCTTAAAAAAAAGAGAGAATAATATACATCTTTTATTATCTCAGAAAACTTCCAATAAATCTCCCTTACATTCCCTTTAGATTCCTATAAGACCACCGTTCATTCTCCAAGATAGCAAGGGGAATGTAAAGGGTATCACATGGATATCTTACTGAGAAATAGTCTTATACAATAATGAACAAAAAATAAGTGAAGAGCAATAAAAACAGGGATGTTAATAGGAAAATTTGTTCTTTTTTTGTACTATTTAATACGAAAAAAAGGGCAATTTCCCAGCTGGTTTTTTAAAAGAAAGCTGTATTGGTTTTTTTGGTAAAAGACACTAATAATAAGACAGTGAAAAAGATGTTGACAAAAACCTTTATACTTGCAAATTGGTAAAAAAAGATATCGAGGGCATATGAAAAAAAGAGACTGGATTAATCTATTAATAATTGTATTATTAATTGCATTTAGCTATTATAGGTACAATCAAAAAATATATCATATTAAAAACTCTCAAATTCTAATGGACACACAAGTTGATATTTCTGTTTCTTCTAAAAATAAATATATTGACAAAAGCATTGATAAAGCATTCAATATAATAAGAAATTATAATGAAAAACTATCTTATTATAATGTTGATGGAGAACTACATGCAATTAATAATAACCCCTTAGACTCCGTTAATATAGACAAAAGCTTTTTTGATATTTTAACAATTGCAAAAGAAATATACACTGAAAGTAATGGGCTATATGACGTTTCTATTGCCGAGCTAATTAATTTATGGAATATGGGGGAGAAGTCAATACCTAATGATGAACAATTGGCACAGGCAATTAAGAAAAGTGGGTTTAATAAAGTAAAAATATCACCAACAGTCCTATATAGACCTCATGGCTTAGAAATAAACCTGGGTAGTATAAGTAAAGGGTATATTGTCGATAAAACGATGGATTATCTCATTAAACAAGGTGTCGAAGAAGCATATATCAATGCTGGTGGAGACTTAAAAATATATTCTAAAAATAATAAAAAAACAAGAATTGGAATTCAGCATCCAAGAATAGCTACCGATGTAATTGCAACACTTGAGGTCAGTAATATGGCTGTGGTAACATCTGGTGATTATGAGCGTTTTTTTGAGATTGATGGTGTGAGATATCATCATATTCTAAATCCCAAAACAGGGTATCCTGCTCAGAACACAATTTCAGTAACAGTGATTTCTAAGACTGCAGTTCTGGCAGATGCATTGTCAACAGCTTTATTCGTAATGTCACCAGAAGATGGAATTAGACTAATAAAGAAATACCCAGATACAGAAGCAATTATTTATTATAAATCTGGAGATGATTTGATTTCTTTGAAAACAGAAGGAATAAAAAAATACTTAATTTCGGAGATAGATTTTGTTAAAAAATGATGTGCAAAATGAAAAAGACTACCGTGATATTACTATCGATAAAGTTGGTGTAAAAAATATTAACTATCCAATTATAGTAGAAGATAGAACGAATACAATACAACACACCATAGCAAATATTGATATCTTTGTTGAACTAACTAAAGACTTTCGTGGTACACACATGAGCCGTTTTTTAGAAGTCTTAAACAGTTATCATCAGGAGACATTAATTGATAATTTAGAGTCTTTTTTAAAGGACATTAAAACAACATTAGGCTCTAACTCTTCATATATCAAGCTACAGTTTCCTTATTTTGTGAATAAGAAAGCCCCTGTCTCAAGAATTGAATCTCTTTTAAACTATCAGTGTGAGTTTGAAGCAAGCTTGAAAGAGAAGTTTGATTTTGTAATAGGTGTTAGTGTTCCAATCACTGCATTATGCCCATGCTCAAAAGAAATAAGTGAGTACGGAGCTCATAATCAGCGATCTATTGTAACTTTAAAGGTTCGTTATCAAGATTTTATTTGGTTGGATGAATTAATTGAATACGTAGAAAGTAGCGCCAGTTGTGAAGTGTATTCTCTTTTAAAAAGAGTTGATGAAAAATATGTAACAGAAAAAGCATACGAGAATCCAGTATTTGTAGAAGATATTGTGAGAGAAATTGCTTTAAAAATGAGAAACGATAATCGCATTACGTGGTTTAGTGTTGAGTCTGAAAACTTTGAGTCAATTCATAATCATTCAGCATATGCTTTTGTAGAGCAACACACAAAATAGTATAAATGAGAATCAAACATTTCATATTAGATAATGGATTTAAGGTGATCTGCGCTAAGGATGATTCACATCCTATTGTGAACTTACAACTTCACGTTAAAGTTGGTTCTAATTGGGAAAGCGATGATGAAGAAGGCTTTAGTCATTTGCTTGAGCATCTTGTATTTAAGTCAACATCTAAATATCCATCAAATAAAATAGTAGAAAAAGCATCTGATATTGGTGCGTATATTAATGCCTATACAGAAAATGACTCGACTTGTTTTCATTTGAGTCTCCCCAGCAATAAGATTAGCAAAGGGTTAGAAATTCTCAGCCAACTTATTATATACTCTAACTTTACAGAAGAAGATTTTATGTCAGAAAAGGGTGTAGTCATTGAGGAGTTGAAGCAGTATAAAAATGATAAAGAAGATTATTTTGCTGAGCAAATACCACGTTTGTATTTTAAAAATAGCCCGTATAGTAAGCCAATAATAGGGTCTTTAAAAGCATTAAAAAAAAGTACTGCTGAACAACTTAGGCTTTTTTATAAAAAGTATTATTCTCCCCAAAACTGCTTTATCTCAATTGCTGGTGATATAAATTTTGCTGATACAAAAAGAAGAATTGAAAAGTATTTTACTGATTGGTATAGCGATGAGCAACATAGTCTGTCTTTAGCAAAACATATAAAAAAGTACTCAAGCACGGCTCCTCAAGGCTATAATGAAGAATTGAATCATAGCATATATACCCATTTTCAGCAGAAGATGAAAGGCTATTATTTGGCTTTTGCATTTCCTGAGTATTCAGAAAGAAGTAAATATGCCATTACGCAAACC
>JAKPKU010000190.1 GCA_029553545.1 Candidatus Cloacimonadota bacterium | reverse complement strand
GTCCAAATTTTGGATAGACCAACAAAAGGGAGGTAAAAAAGCTCCAAAATACATAGATTTCTGACAAAAAGGTATAGATTTAGCTTAAATTAGGGCATTATATTCTCACTTTTTTTGTAAATTTCTAAATCAAAGGTCTCTATATGTGAGATGGACAACTACGAACAGGTAAGTGGAGCCTTTTTCATGCACGAGATGTTTGACATAGGAGGGTTTTGACCAGCTTTAAGTCGTAGCTTTTCATTATAGGTTTTTTGTCTTTACAAGTTGATATGCGAAGGTGTACAATTAAGGCTAATTGTACCTACAATTAGCTGCTCGTGAATTTTACATTTGGTATTTCTTTCTGGTAGAAAGAAATATATAAGGATAAGTCCTTATTTTAAAAATCTCTCATTCACAATAATATAGCTTTGTAAATACAAATAACTGTCTGGTCCTCACTTCGTTGCGGGTTAGGCACTTTACTCCGTAAAGGTTAGGTATTTTCACTCCGTGAAAAGTTAGGTACTTCGACTTCGTCGAAGGTGAGGTACTTTCACATTCGTGAAAGGTTTTTTTAAAGGTAGCCGGAAGAGATGCATGCGACTTCGTCGCTGGCGGACGAGCACAGCTCGCCCCTACATTATTTGGTCCTCACCCTCAGCAAAGTGTAGACCCTATTCTTTATTTCCACCTATCAGTCAAGCTATAAATGACGGGTATCACTATCAAAGTCAAGAATGTAGCGCTCAATAGTCCACCAATAATTGTAATAGCCATAGGTGACTTCATTTCCGAGCCCTCACCACGGCTCAATGCCATTGGTAGCATACCGATAATCGTAGTAAAAGATGTGATGAAAACAGGGCGAATACGATCATAACCTGCCTTAATCAATGCCTCGTGTTTACCCATTCCTTGTTCTCTCAACTGATTAACATAGTCGATTAGCACTATACCATTATTGACAACTATACCGCCCAAAACAATAAGTCCGACAAAGCTCGTTACAGAAATTGTCGTTCGTGTAATAAAGAGAGCAAAAGCCACTCCGATAAAGGCAAGCGGTACAGTAAACATGACGACAAATGGTTGCTTTAGTGATTCAAACTGCGATGCCATGACGATATAAACAAGAATAATTGACAAAATAAGCCCTAAAAATAGTGTTTTGAAGTTCTCTTTCATATCTTCATAAGCACCACTCATCTCGATTGAGTAGCCGATTGGCAAATCATCTTGAATAGGTTTGATCACCTTTTTTACATCATTTGAAAGGCTGGCAATATCCCTGCCCGTAACATTTGCAGTAATTGTCGCTTTTCTATTTTGTCTCTCATGAGATATTACACTTGGTCCTTCACCTTTTTCGATAGTAGCTAACTGAGCAAGTGGCACGCTACCCCCTAAAGGACTTGGGATAGCAACCTTCTGCAAATCATCCATCACTTCACGGTTTTCCTCTTTATAGCGCAATTTCACATTATACTCTTCCCCACCTTCACGGTAAAGTGCGATAGTAGCGCCCTGATTTGCGGTTCTTAGATTCATTCCAGTCTGAGCTGGTGTAATGCCTAATTGAAAAGCCTTTTGTCTATCAACTCTAACATGAACCTCAGGATTTCCCTCTGTGATAGAGTTTTGAATATCTCTAATTCCTTCTACATTAGCTATTTTCTCCTGCACTTGCGTAGAGAGTTCTTTTATAACATCCAAGTCTTTTCCAAAAATCTTTAATTCTACAGCATTTGCGCTTCCGCCGCCCATACCTTGCTTTATAAATATCACTTCTCCACCTGTGATAGCAGGTATTTTTGTTCTAATATACTCTGTTATTTCATTTTGAGAAAGCTTTCTATCCTTTTTGGCTTTTAGTTTTGTCCAAACAACGCCTTCTGCTGTAGATGATGGCATTGATCCATCACCACTCATACCCTCATCGTCGGTGGTCCCAAGCAAGACCATATAATTTTCAACGCCCTCAATTGTTCCCAAAACATCTTCAATCTGTTTTACTGTATTATCTGTTTCAGAAAGAACAGTTCCCTTGGGCATTTTTACTTTCATCATTATAAAAGGCATATCGCCTTCGGGCATAAACTCAGCGCCCAATGTAAACATCAAACCTATGGATACGATTATCGCAGCGATTATTATCAAAATAACCATTATACGGTGATTCAGAGCGGCTTTTAGCAATCGTATATACGGGTCGCGAACTTTATCAAACCAGCTTGTATTGCCTATCATCTTAGAATCTCTTTGAAAGAAGATACTTGCCATCACGGGCACTATTGTGAGCGCCACGACCAGAGATACAAATAATGAAAAAGCAACCGTTAATGCTAAACCTTTTACCAAGATAGCTGTCATACCATTACTAAAAACCATTGGTAAAAACACTGCGGTAGTTGTCAATGTAGATGCAGTTATTGCCATAGCCACTTCTTTTGCGCCAATACTTGCTGATTTCATTTTATCATGCCCAAGTTCCACATGCCGATAGATGTTTTCTATCACCACAACAGCATTATCCACCAGCATACCAACGCCGAGTGCCAAGCCTCCAAGAGTCATCAGGTTAAGAGAGAATTTCATCAAATAAATAGGGATAAAAGTAGCTATCACAGACAGAGGTATAGCCAAGGAGATCGCCAATGTAGGGCGCCAATTACGCATGAAAACATACATAATCAGAATTGCCAAAATACTACCAAAAATCACATTGGAAGTCGCATCATTAGTGGTACCCTCTATTATTTTCCCCATATCATTAATCTCATAAAATTTGAGATCATATTGCCCTGATTTCTCAATAGCCTCAAGCTCTTTTTTTGCATTTTTGACTACAGTCAAGGTGTTTTTGCCAGACTCTTTAAGAATCATAAAAGTAGCTGTTGGCAACTTATTTGTTCTCAGCTCATATCGTCTTTCTTTAAAATCCTTTTTAACCTCTGCAATGTCTTTTAAACGCAATACAGAGCCATCTGCATTAAACTTAATAGGTGAGTCTGCAAGCTCCTCAATGCTCTTAAACTCTGCTAATGTGCGTATCAAATAGTCATTTTTATACTGTTCAATATGCCCACCAGAGATATTGATATTTTGCAGACCAATAGCCTGTTGTATCTGTTCAAATGAAAGCTGATACTGTTCGATTTTCGAACGATCAATATTTATTTGCACTTCTAATTCATCGCCGCCCATAATCCTTACTGATGCTACACCGTCGAGCTTCTTGAGGCGATTTGACACATCATCTTTCATTACTTTTTGCAGCTCATACGTATTTGCCATACCAGAGGCACCATAAATTAAAATAGGTATTTGTGATGTATCAAATTTCATTACCATTGGTCTGGACACGCTTGCAGGCAAATAAGACAAAGTTTGATCTATCATATCCCTCATATCCTGAGTTGCTGCATCAAGATTAGATCCCCAATCAAACTCTACCTTTATCACAGAATAGCTTTCCATACTCTCAGATTTGATTGATTTCAAGCCTTTAACTGTTGACAAAGTCATTTCCAGAGGCTTTGTCACAATTTCTTCAACTTCCTTTGGTGATGCACCCTCATAACGAGTAATTACAGAAATGATAGGCATATCCATCTCAGGAAATATCTCTAAACCTATACGCATATAGGCAAGAATACCAAAGATTACAACAAGAATTGTCATCATCAAGACTGTGATGCGCCTCTTGATCGATAATTCACTTAAAAACATTATTACCTCACAACCACAGAAATGCCGTCTGCAATGCCAATATTACCATCAACTATCACAGTTTCTCCCAAGAATAGACCATCAATAATCTGTATTGAGTCTTTGCTTGAAATACCTGTTTTAACCTCGCGTCTAATTGCTTTGCCATCTTCAACCACATATACAATATTGGATTCTATTACTGCTGAAAGTGGTATTATTAGGGCATTCTTTGCTTTTTGAGTTACTATATTAAATCGTCCAAACTGATTATGTTTTAATTCTTGTTTACTATTATTAACCTTGACTTCGCATTGATACAAGCCTGTCATTGCATTTGCTGAAGCAGAGATTAAAGATACCACGCCATGATACACTGTACCAGGGTTTGCATCTGAGGAGATATATACTGCTTGACCTTTCTTTATTCTATGAAGATCAATATCAGTTACTGATAAGTCAGCCTTCATATTTGCAAGATTCACAATTCTCAACAGTCCCATCACGCCAGATGCACTCATCATTGGTGTATAGTTTTCGCCTTCTTTTTGGGTAATATTTGTTACGATTCCAGCAAAGGGTGCTCTAATCTCCAAGTTGTTCATACTTGTTTCATAGCTTGCTTTTGTGCTGGTATACAAGACTTCTATATCATCAAAAGTCTTCTGGTCAATCACGCCACTTTTTAGCAGTTCTTTTGAGCGGTCATAATTCTTTTTCACATTATCATAATTAGCCTTAAGCTGATCTACAGTGTTTTTATCAAAAGAGACGAGCAATTGCCCTTTATTGACAAAATCTCCTTCATTAATATGAATCTTATCTATTCTTTGAGGAATTTGTGGTGCAATATCATTCATTTCAATTGCCGCTAATCTGCCAGTATATTCGGCATAAGCTTCAATATCGGCCTTTACTACCTCTGCAACACTTACATATTTCGAGCCTGTAAAATCTTCTGTCTCTTTTACAGCTACTTTTTCTTTATTTTTACAACCAACTAATCCAAGTGATAAGACGATTATCAATAGAATAATATTTTTCTTCATTTATTCCTCCCTAAAAAGTTTTAATTCATATTCTTTTATCATAAAGTCATACAAGTCTGAGTAATAGCTCATTGTCACGCTCTGCAGCATTATCTCTGCATCCATTAAATCACTATAAGTCAACATACCTTGATTGACCAACTCAGTAACCTGATTGATATTCTCTTGAGCCAATTCAAGATTAATAGTATTTGTCTTGATCTTCAATGCCAGATCGTAATAATCAAGATAAGTCTTCTTCGCTTGTATTGCCAGCATTTCATCAATATTGTCTAATTCATCAATTTGTTGTTTGGTCTTGTAATACTGAGCTTTGTACTGAGTATAATTTGATCCTGAGTAAAACAAAGGAACTGAAAACATTGCCACTAAAGTCCAATTATCAGCGCCTTTAAGGTTCAATTTGTCGTCATTATCAAACTGATAAGTAAAGTTTAAGCCAAGAGTTGGTAAAAACTCTGTTTTAGCGAATTTGATTTGATAATCCAGCATATCTTTGCTAATTGCAAGGTTCTGCTTATTTCTATTTGTCTGCATAAAGCTTTCAAGAAAAGCATTCAATTGCTCTGTCTTTTGCTCAGCACTCAAATCCGCTATTAACTGTGCATTTTGTTTAACCTCATCAAGATTTATCTCGACAGGCATCAACTCTTTACCATCATTGACTATACCCAAATGCTGATACCAGCTATCTAATAAGACAGCAAAACTATTGCTCAAGCTTGCCAAATCACTTTGAGCTGTCTCATATTTCACTTTCCACTGCAGCAATTCTGTCAGCAAACCAATACCCTGCTCACGCTTTATTTGTGCTTTTTCATAGTGTGATTGATACGAATCAACCGTCTTTTGACTAATCTTATTAATTTCATTGAGCTTGAGTATTTGAAAATATAGCCCAGCAGTTTGCCAATCTAACTCTTTCACTTTTAGGGCATTCTGATTACTCGCTTGTTTTAAGCTTAAATCTGCTATTTTGTAGTTCAAATACAGCTTTCCACTGGCAAATAAGGGCTGATTAACAGATATCTCACTTGTATAATTATTTTTCTTTTGCAATATCATATCGCCTAAAACAGGGATACTCATCACTTGATCTTCCTCTAATCTCAGCCATCTTTCATTAAAGCTTGCATGGGGTAAGAATTGAGTAATAGCATTTCTCTTTTGCCACTTGGCAGCCTGCTCCAGATTATCACTACTGACAAGCATCTTGTTTTGCTTTCTGGCTAAATCTATACTCTCTTGTAAACTAATTGTCTCTGCATATATTGTTGTTATCATCAAAATAAGCAGTATAATCAAGCTTATCTTTTTCATATTCACCCTTTCTAATTGAGTATTTCATACAACAAAACCCATAGTAATTGTCAAGTTAGCTACTATGTTTGAATATGATTCGTTAGAGTATTTTGCAGGCAAATATTGTCAAGAACTTTTTGAAGCAAATACTATTAGCCATTTACAGTACACTTCGCTGAACAAATAGGGATAGTTTTCGCTAAGTATTATATTTGTTTTATCTTTATTGGATATTTTTTACAATAAGGAGCCACCCCTTTAAAAAAAAGGTGAAATACAGTTATTTATTTTAAAAACCCTTAAATTTGCCAAGAAGAGTTATGGATCTCCCCCATCATCATCGCCTAAAAAGCCAATCTTATCATGAGCACACGCATTTGCATCTTCTTCTTTTGCACAAACATTTATATTAGCTTTTTGGGGCGATTCAGGCGTTTTTACTATCTCAATTAGTTTGCAGTTTTGTTGATAAAACCTTCTGTTTAAAGAATATAAAAGAGAATTCTTCATTAGTTTTTTTATTGTATTAAATTGGCTGAAAATACTCATCACAAAGGTTACTGTCATTTCCTTTATTTGCACCAAATAACGCCTCTGTAATCTGTATAAAAAATAAATAAACATACTAAATGCAGACACTCCTTGTGTCCTTTTTTGCCTACTACAGATCTTATAACCCTTTGCATAGTCGGCAAATATGCTCTTGATATTCAGACTCATCTCTCCCCATAATGCACATAAGTATGGTTGATTATTCCTAATCGCAATATTCTGTGGAAGCAATACCCTCTTCACTGGCCTACGCATGATAACTACGGTGTTATTAGCATAGTATGCCAAGATATTATCATCAATTCTCTTTGGAAACTTATGATCACCCTTTAAAAATACTCGCAATACTATCCCTCCACTTTTCTTTGTCTATTACACAAGCTAAAAAATATGCTCTCATAACATCCTACCCCTTATTTATATACAACACGCAATCTACAAAAAATACTGCCTTAAATCTCACCCTTTTCTCCATCATTTTCTAAAAAACTCATCATTCTTTTCCCTCACATTCCCCTTACATTCCTCTTCCTATCTTGGAGAACATAAGGAGATCTAAAGGAGATCAAATAGGAACGTAAAGGACTTCTTAATAATTTATTAGCTAAATCAAACATTATTGTTTTTAGCTATATTAATAATTTAAGTAGATATTCGCTTTTTGCCAAATTATTTTATTAATTAAATAGCACTTATTTTTTGAACTGAAGTCAAAAGAGTCTTTTTTATTTGGATAAATATTTTATCAAGTGTTCCATCTTCTTTTCAAAAGCTTCATTTTATGCATAATCGCTCAATTATTAAATATCTATAAAAAATGCTTGACCAAAAAGAGCATTCTTGAAAGATGTAATTAAATATATTAAAGGAGGGAAATATTGAGTATTGTTATCGCAGTTATTGCTTTAGGTTTATTGGTTTTAATACATGAGGGCGGACATTTTTTAGCTGCAAGGCTTTGTAAAGTCGCAGTTCTAAAGTTTTCCATTGGATTTGGTCCTAAATTATTCTCATTTTTTAAACACGGAACTGAATTTACAATCTCTTTAATCCCTTTAGGTGGCTATGTCAAGATGAAGGGTGATGACCCTGATCTTGAAAAACAAGAAGGGGAGCCTGATGAGTATTATGCCAAAAAGTGGTATCAGCGTGCCTTTATCGTCTTTGCTGGTCCTTTTGCAAACCTCATTTTCGCTCTTATTCTCTTCATTTTTGCCTCAGGAATAAGTAGAACATACAGGGATTATTATCCCATAATACACGAAGCAAAAGCCCCATTTGACGCCTATTTTCAACAAAATGATCAAGTAAAATCGGTCAATAGTAGTGAAGTGAAGTCATGGTCAGATATTTTTAGATATACGAATATCAATGAGAATAATGAATACTCTGTAATAAATGATGCCGAAGAGCGCCAGATCAGCATTGCACCTAAAGACATGCAAGACTTTTACAATGGACTTTCTCCCATCACAAATACGGTTATTGGCGAGGTGTCTCCTGGGCTCCCTGCATGGAAAGCAGGACTGAAAAAGGGAGATAAAATACTCGAGATTCAAGGTAAAACTGTATCGACCTGGTATGAGGTGCGTGATTTTATCAAGGAAGAAAATAGCGAAATAGAGCTGCTAATCGAGCGCGATAAAAAGACTTTGAAAGTAAAACTTTTACCAGAAGAAAACCCTTTACAAGAAGGAAATTTCATCGTGGGAATATCTCAGGAATTGCCTTTAGAAGTTATTGAAAAAAATAGTGTACCTGAAGCTATAAAATATGGCAGCATCTCGACCGCTAATTTTGTGGCAATGAATTATTATGCAATCTATAAGCTATTTAAAAACCCTAAAGCCTTTAAAAACAGTATTGGCGGACCTGTAATGGTGTTTTCCATGACAAAAGAATCGAGCGAAAAGGGACTGGCTGAGACACTAAACTTTATTGCAGCGATTAGTATATTGCTGATGATAATGAACCTCTTGCCTATTCCTGTCTTGGATGGCGGGCATATTCTATTCTGCTTTATTGAGGGTATCATGCAAAAAAGGGTAAGTATGAAAATACAAATGTATGCTCAACAAGCAGGCTTTTTTTTACTGATGTTATTGATGGTATATGCATTTGCCAATGATTTTTCAAAACTGGCTAATAGAGCCCACTCTAACAGAATTAACCAAAAATATATTAATCAAAAATGATGGAGGATTGTCATTTTTAAATACAATTTAGTTGCGAAATCTGGCAATGCAAGAGCAGGTGAATTTACCACACCACATGGGACAATTAAGACACCCATTTTTATGCCTGTAGGCACATTAGGAACAGTCAAAGCAATGTCATCTCATGAACTTGAAGATATTCACGCGCAGATTATCTTGGGTAATACATATCATCTTTACTTGCGTCCAGGAGATGAATTTATCAAGCAGACTGGTGGTCTGCATGGCTTTATAAATTGGCAACATCCGATCTTGACAGACAGCGGAGGCTTTCAAGTGATGAGTCTCGCAGGATTGAGAAAAATAACAAAAGATGGAGTTCGCTTTCAATCTCATATCGATGGATCATACCACTTTTTTACCCCAGAAAAAGTAATTGAAATAGAGAATAATCTTGGCGCAGATATCATCATGTCTTTTGATGAATGTCCCCCTTATCCTGCTACTAAAGAGTATGTGGCAAAGTCTTTAAAGCTCACCTTAGATTGGGCTTATAGAGGCAAGCAAGCACATCAATATACCAATAAGCAGGCATTATTTGGTATTGTGCAAGGAGGCGTTTATGAAGATTTACGACTCGAAAGCGCACAAAGATTGATGGAGATGGATTTTCCAGGCTATTCTATTGGGGGCTTAGCAGTTGGTGAGCCCAAAGAAGATATGTTTAGACTGACTGATTTTTTGAATAATATTTTACCACAAGATAAACCACGTTACTTGATGGGCGTAGGCACACCACTTGATATTTTGATAAATATTCGTAATGGCGTAGATATGTTTGACTGTGTGATGCCGACACGAAATGCACGTAAAGGTAGCATCTTCACTTGGCAAGGCAAGATGATAATCAAAGCGGCACGATATAAACATGATTTGAGACCGATCGACGAGAAATGTACTTGCTATGCGTGTCGGCATTATTCGCGTGCCTATATACGACATTTAATATCGATGAAAGAGATACTCGGCATGCGCTTGGCAACAATTCATAGTTTGCATTTTTATCTTGAATTGAGTCAAAGAGCGCGAGAAGCTATAATAGAAGGGACTTATGAGTCTTTCTTTAATAAATATTATCCAATACTTGATGAGATAATGGAGTAGAAGATGAAAAATATTAATGACTTTATTAAAATGAAAAAGAATGATGATCCTATTGTCATGCTGACAGCCTATGACTATATTTCTGCCAAATTTTGTGAAGAAAACAGTGTTGATATGATTCTTGTTGGCGACAGTTTAGGTATGGTGGTTTATGGAGAAAAGAGCACTTTGGGCGTGACTGTTGACGATATTATCAGACATTGCAAAGCTGTGAGAAATGGCGCACCAGAGACCTTTATTATTGCAGATATGCCTTATATGAGCTATCATTTAGATATTAATACAACTAAACAGAATGCATCGCGCATGATACTTGAAGGCAAAGCAGATTGCGTAAAACTCGAAGGAGGCTCTGATTCAAGAATAGAGGCTATTAAAGCAATAATTGACTGTGAAATACCTGTAATTGGACATTTAGGGCTTACACCTCAGTCTATAGTTAAATTTGGGGGCTTTAAGGTGCAAGGCAAGATGCAAAAACAGAAAGAAGAGATTTTGCAGCAAGCTTTGGCAGTAGAAAAAGCAGGAGCATTTATGCTCGTCTTGGAATGTATACCCGAAGAATTAGGGCTCAGCATTTCCAAAGAATTGCATATTCCTACAGTTGGTATAGGTGCAGGAAGATACACTGATGGGCAAGTTTTAGTATGGCATGATATGCTCGGACTAAGCACGCAAAACACAAAATTTAGTAAAGTGTGGGACAATGCAAGTATCGCAATAAATAGTTCTGTAAAAGGCTTTGTAAGCGATATTAGAAGCAAGCAATTCCCAGAGATAGATCATGTATACTATCCAATTGAAGAAAGGAAATAATTATGTTCGATATAAATGAAACAAAGCAAAGCCCAGAAGAACAATTCATGGCTATAGAAAGACTAAAAAACGCATTACAAGAGAACTTTATTACTTTTGGGCAAATCTTGTCTGATGTAAAAAGAAAGGGTGTTTATAAACTCAGAGGATATAAAAACTTTAAAGAATTCATTGAAAAAGAGTATAATATCGCTTCTTCATTCGCTACCAAGCTAATCGATACCTATGAACTCTATATTGAAGAGCTCGATATCGATGAGAGTACACTCAATGCAATTGGTTTTGATCGCTTGAATATGATTAAAAGCTTTGTCAAAGACACAGAGATCACTATTGCTGAAGATTGGATTGAAGAAGCAAAAGAAAAAAGCACACCTGAGTTGAGAGAATTGATTAAAGAAGAAAAAGAAAAAAATAAGAAATCAAAGTCTTTTAAAGAAGTTTTTGCCGAACAGCATGTTGAAAAAATGAGGGTCTTTTTCAATTGTTCAGCAAAAGAGTTAAACTTCAAAATGGCTATTTACTTTCAAGACATGGATCTTGAATCAGTAAAGCAAGATATCAAAGACAAACAAAGGCAGCTCGAACAATCTGGCGACTTTGCTGGAATGTTTACAGATGCTAATAAAAATGAATAACTACAAATAAAGTCAGTTATTAATAAAGGAAGAGAGAGAGAAACTGAATAAGCGTTTAAATATTCTATGGGTTGATGAAGATAGTGAGTATATTAAAAACTATATTAAGTATTTACAAAACTATGATTGCGCAATATCACATGTCTGCAATGGTAAAGATGCTATTGAATTGTTTGCAAAAGACCGATTTGATATAGACATAGTTATCACCGAATCAATTTTGCCTGACATTGATGCATTTGAGATGCTAATAAAGTTTGAATACCTCAATAGTGATGTGCCAATAATCATACTTACTAAAAGTGAAGATGGCGAAATCATGGACAGGGCGATAAGCCGTTGTATTAATGAGTTCTTTATCAAGCCGATCAATCCAAACCAGCTGATAATAGCAATCAAGAGGATACTTTATACAAGTAAAATCAGGCTCAATAGAATCGGTAAAAAATACTCAGAGTTTTCAACAGAGCTCAATCAGCTACTAAGCTCAAACCCCTGTTATGATAAATGGACAGAAATATATTACAAGATGTGTAAATGGGACTTGATTTTAGATGATGTTAATGATGAAAACCTAAAACAAACACATTTTCTTGAAAAAAGAAATTGTAATTCTTTCTTTTCTAACTTTATTGATGAAAATTATTATAAGTGGATAAACTCAAATACAGGACCAACATTGTCTTATGATATCGTGTCTAAATACGTTATACCACAGCTTGAAGACAATAAAACCGTATATTTCATAGTCATCGATTGTATGAGATACGACCAATATCTCTCAATGGAACCATTAATCAAGAAGTTGTTTGATGTTAAATCCAATCTCTATTACTCGATACTGCCAACCGCAACGCCATATTCAAGAAATAGCCTTTTTAGTGGACTTTTACCCGAAGATATAGCAAAAAGATTCCCTGAATACTGGTGCGATAATAATGATTTTGAAAATAGCCGAAATAGAAATGAGCATCAATTGTTGGATGAGCAACTTGAAGATCTTGGGCAAACATTAAATCCTCCAAGTAAATACATAAAGATTTATAATACAGAAGAGAGTAATTATGTGCTCAGAAAAATAGATAGCTACAAAAATGAAAGACTGGTCGTGCTTGTATATAACTTTTTAGATCTGATAACACATAATCGCTCACGCGACCCATTTTTGCAAGAAATTATACCAGACGAAGAGGCTTTTCGAAGCTATACCAAGCATTGGTTTAAGTATTCTGCACTATATAAAGCAATAAAACAAATCAGTAAGCAAGAAAACTCTGTTTTGATTATTACCACAGACCATGGGTCAATCAAGGTCAATCGTGCTACCCAAGTGATAGGCGACAGAAATACGGCAGTAACGATAAGATATAAAGAAGGGAAAAACCTCTCGTGCAGCGATAAACATGTCTCTTTTTTAAAAAACCCAAGGGATTATGGTCTGCCTTATAAAACTATCGTAGATAACTATATTTTTGCCAAAGATGATTATTATTTTGTCTATCCAAATACCTATCATCATTGTCTAAAACAATTTAATGGCTCATTTCAGCATGGTGGAATTTCAATGGAAGAAATGATAATACCCGTGTCTGTCTGTGAACCCAAAAAGTAAAATAAAATGGATAAAGAATATTTAATTAAATCAAAAAGTGACACAGCAAAGATTGCTAAAGAATATGCCAAGCTTTTTCAAAAAGGCGATGTAATTGCCTTGTACGGAGACTTGGGTGTTGGTAAGACCTTTTTTGTACAGAGTGTATGCCAAGCATTAGGAATAAAAGAGATAGTTAATAGCCCTTCATATGTTCTATTAAATCAGTATAGTGGAGATTTTTTGATCAAGCATTTTGATTTGTATAGGCTGCAATATCCCGAGGAAGTTTATGAGCTTGGTATTTTTGAAGATTTAGAAAAAACAATTATTTTTATAGAATGGCCTCAAATAGCAGAAAGTATTTTGCCTGCTAATACATGGTTTTTTCATTTTGAATACTACGGTAAAACACAAAGAAAACTACACATTATAAAAAAACTTTAAATATTATATAATTTTCATTGACAAAAATATGGCTTTAATATATATCTTATAATATTAAAATTAATAAATTGGGAGGATTAAAATGACTAAGGATTATTTAGTAAGAAAAATAGCAGAAGATGCGAAAATCACAATTAAACAAGCTAATATTGTGGTAAATTCATTCGTTAATGAAATCACAGAGTCACTTTGCCAAGGAGAAAAAGTTAGCTTTGTTGGGTTTGGATCATTTTCAGTTACAGAAAGAAAAGAGAGACAAGGAATTAATCCTTCGACCAAAGAAAAAATTACAATTTCTGCAAGAAAAGTGCCTGTCTTTAAAGCAGGTGCAGAACTAAAAAAGTTTGTTAAATCTCTTGATTAACATCAAAAATGGAGTAAGAAATGAAATTCTCAATTAATAAAAAAGATTTTGTCCATTATGTTCAACACCTTACACAAATAGTGCCACAAAAATCGACAATGCAGATAGCTGGATGCATCTTGCTCGATGCCTATAGCGAAAAAAACCAAATAAGATTGGTCACCACTGATTTAAACATTACCGCTATTGCTACGATAGAGGCTAATGTTTTGGAGTCTGGATCAATCTGCATCCCTTCAAAGAAATTCTCTGATATTATACAAGCATTACCTGATGCAATGATTCAATTTAATTGTATAAATGATAAACTTGATGTAACTTGCGAAAAATCAAACTATACATTAAATATTATTGATAGCTCTCTATTTCCAATTATACCAGAATATAATAGCGAGTCAAGAATTGTATTCGATAAAAATGTCTTTGCCAAAATGGTCGCAAACACATCATTTGCAACAGGCGTAGATTCAACAAACCCAATGTTCTCTGGCGTTTATTGTAATTTTTCAGCAACAGAACAAATAATGGCTGCAACAGATAGCAAAAGGATCGCAGAAGTAAAAACTTTTGCAGAAGTAAACCTTGCAGAACCAATGGAATTTGTTATTCCTGTCAAAACACTCACCTTTATAGAAAAGTTCTTTACTAATGATGTGGACGATATTACCCTTATCGATGAAGGGACAAAAGTTGTATTAGTCTACAATAACATTGTTGTTATTACCAATAAATATGCAGGTAAATACCCTATATATTCAGTTGTATTCAAAAAAGAACATGAAAACAGCCTAATAGTTGACAAGGTTCTTATGAAAGATGCAACACGAAGAGTTTCGCTTTTAAATGCAGAAGACGATAGAAATATTATTAAGGTTTCTGTTTTACAAAATGAAATTGCAATTGAAGCAATTAATAATGAGCTTGGTGCAGGAAAAGAAACAATTGATAACTTTTCTTTTGATGGCGAGCCATTAGTAATAGGACTCAACTCAAGATTCCTTTTATCATTTCTGAATGTCATTGACTCAGATGAAGTGCTCTTCAAAATCGGTAAGTCAACAGATGCTATTTGGATATTAAACAATGACGATGATGACTCTATGAGTATTAGATTTGTGGTCATGCCACTTCGACTTGAATAGAAGCTTTTGAGGAGAAGCATTAGGCTTCTCCTTTTCTTTTTTTAGGAGATATTATTTGCGCATAAAGAGTATTAAACTTAATAATTTTCGTAATTATGAAACATTTTCTTTTGAGTTTAGTAAAGAGGGTTGCATTATTGTCGGTAAAAATGGCATTGGTAAGACAAATCTGCTGGAAGCTATTACCTACTTTGCTTATGGAAAATCTATACTAAACTCAAGAGATAATGAGCTTGTACGATTTAATGAAAAATTCTTTAGAATAAGTGCATTATTTGAAAATCACCAAGTTGACAATTCTTTTGCTATCTCTTATCAAAATGTTAAAAGCATTAAAGTAAATGATATGTGGGTGAAAAAAATCAGCGAGCTATATCAGTATTTGCAGATTATTTACTTTTCTCCAGATGATATAAATATTATTATCAATACACCAAAGAATAGACGCTCTTTCCTTGATTTATCGATATACAAAGTCTTCTGGGGTTATATTGAAATAATGAAAATGTACCAAAATGTCCTTGTTCAAAGAAATGCTCTTTTTAAAACCGATTATCATAAGGCAGAAAAGAATGCATGGGATGAACAGCTCGCCTCGATGGGAGCAGAAATTATTGATTACCGCCTTAAGTTTTTAGAGAGATTTGCACCCATATTCCAAAAAACCTATGAGACAATAAGTGGAAACTCTGAAAAAATCGAGATTGAGTACATTAGCCAGTTTAAATTTGATCACAAACATATAAAAAGAGACTTTCTTAATGAATTAAAGAAAAAAGAAGACAGAGAAAAGTTCTTGCAAAGAACGATTGTAGGACCACATCTCGATGATCTCTTAATTAAAATAAATGGTAATCCAGTAATAATGTATGCATCTCAAGGACAAAAAAGAAGCATTGTGATTGCTCTAAAAATAGCCCTTGCTGAGATGATATATAAATCAACCAGCTCCTTTCCTATTCTACTTTTTGATGATACACTTGCAGAGCTGGACAAAGATCGCTCAAGAAACCTGATTGAATTACTTGCTAAAAATCATCAGATCTTCATCGCTACGCCAAATAAGGAGCATTATACACATTTTAATTTGCCTATCTTAAACCTTGAAGAATTAATTGATGAAAACAAAAATAAAGTAATGCAAGACACACAAATTGAGACCCTTGAAAAAGAGTTGGAAAATGGTGGCTTTGAAGAAGAACCGCAAATGCCAGAGGCAGAATAAGAACAATCTGGTTCAATGAAGATTCGTGATTTAAAGAAAAGTACAATCGGGTGGATTTTGTATGACTTTGCAGATTCATCCTTCGTCACAGTAATTGTTACAGTGCTTTTTAGCATGTATTTCAAAGATCAAATTGTAAATAAAGGAGAGATAGGCACAGCCCTCTGGGGTAGAGCTGTGAGTATTTCCATGCTAATGGTAGCGGTTTTGGCTCCGATTTTAGGTGCTATTGCAGATTACTCGCATTCTAAGAAACTGCTTTTAACAATCTTTGCTTATTCATGTGTGTTTTTTACAGGACTCATGTACTTTGCCAAGCCAGGAATGATAGCTATTTCTATGATAATCTTTATCTTAGCGAATTTCTCCTTTAATAGTGCAAATGTCTTTTATAATGCCTTTTTACCAATGGTAGCTGAACCCAAAAACATAGGCAAAGTCTCTGGTATCGCATGGGGAGTCGGATACTTGGGCGGGCTGGCATCCTTGCTCATGGTAATGCCTGTAGTGAATCTAAAATTAGATAATTTTTTAAATTTGAGATTAAGCTTTTTACTTGTAGCTCTCTTTTATGCTGTATTTGCCTTGCCAACGATGCTTTGGGTCAAGGATAAGTCTGTCAGAGTACAAAGAGAACAATCTTACATTACTATAGCCTATCATCGTTTAAAAGATACATTTATGAATATTAGGCATTACAAAGAAACAGTGAAATTTTTGATTGCATATTTATTATATAATGACGGTATCACTGTAGTGATCAGCTTCGCTTCTATTTATGGTGCCTTTCGCTTTGGGATGAATGCAGGCGAAATGATTATCTATTTTATAATTGCTCAGCCAGCATCCTTCCTCGGTGCATTGATATTTGGCTATTTGTATGATAAAATTGGCGCAAAAAAAAGTATTAGTATTACGCTCATTATTTGGATTCTGACTGTCTTATGGGTGTATTTCTGCAATTCAAAAACAGAGTACTATTTCATTGGCTTAGCAGCTGGATTTGCTATGGGCTCGTGTCAAGCTAATAGCCGTGCCTTCTTTACCCAGTTGACGCCCCCAGATAAAATGACCGAGTTCTTTGGCTTTTATAGTGTTACAGGACGACTGGCATCGGTTGTTGGTCCTCTCTTATATGGCGAAATCGCCCATAGAAGCGGCGATCAAAGAACGGCGATCCTCAGTGTCATTGGCTTTTTTGTCTTAGGGTTCATCTTTTTACAATTCGTTAAAGAAGAAAAAACACTTTAGTAAAAAAATAATCTTGACCAAAACAAGCCTTTATAATAATTTGTAATAACACAATTAAAAATTTATTAAGGAGTCATAAAATGGCAAAGAATAATCGTGGAAAAGGATTAAAAAGCCTCGCTAATAAAGGTAGAGGAACATGCCCAAACTGCAATAGAACTGGCGTAAAAGTAATATTTGAAACAAAGGTTAATGACCAAACAACAAAATTATGCAAAACATGCCACAAAACTATTGCAAATAATGCATAATTTTTTGATAAAAGATAATTAATTATTGAATCGGCGAACAGGTGTTTGCCGAATTTTCATTTAAAAAACATCATCATGAAAAAAACATTGCTCCTCATTGCTTGCATTTTACTGCTGGCAAATTCTTTATTGGCAATTAATTATATCAAGAATGATAATAGTGTAACAGCTCCAAATGAAAAAGGAGGCTATTTAGCTTACCATAATTCTTCAGCTGATAATCTCTTCTATGGAACAAACAATTGGGCTGTCTTTTTTGATTTTTCAAAGTGGTATACAGGCGTAGACACATTGCTCTGCCAGATAGAAGGTGTGCACTTATATTCGTTTCAAGATAGGGAAAATGTAAAGATTAGTCTCTACGAAGATAATGCAAGACAGCCAGGACTACCAATTCAAGAGAAAACAGTCTCTTTAACACAAGGGTGGAATGAGATTTCATTTGATTTGATAAATAAGCAAAAAGTATGGGTTATTTTAAATGACCAAACAGCAGACAGAGTCAATTATGTATGCGCTTCTCAAGGTGATGGTAGTCATAGTTTTTACAAATCTGGAGATGCATATTATAACTTTGCAAACAATGGCTTTAAGTCAGAATTGCTAATCTCGTTAAAAGGTACACTGCTAACCTTCCATACCGACTTGGTAATTAACTCTTTTACTTTTACTGACAAACTAAGCCCTGAAGCGAGAGTTAAGCCAGTAATACAAGTGGCAAATAATAGTGCTAACTTGGTCTGGAACCCTTATATCACTATCGATTACCGAGCCCCTAACAATCAATATACACTGAGAGATTCGGTCATGTTTTCCAGCATAATAGCACCTTTTAGCACAGTAGATATTTCGCCAAACCTCTTTAAAGATTTTAGTCTATTGCGTGAGCCAATGCAATATAGTATAAATGCTAATGTTTTTACTAATAATATGCAAAACGAAATATCTGACAATAATAATTTCTCCAACACATATAATGTTTTTTCTGAAGAGCTTGAATACATTTGTCTTGAAAACTTTTTACAATCTAATATTTCTAATTCTAATTTCCTCTGGGAGGCTCAAACAGACCTACCTAATAAAGTACTGCGGCTTGATTACTTTCCTGACTTGGCTGATTTGTATAATCAACCAATATTTACCCATAAAAACTCATGGTATAATAACTATGGCTACCCAAATACAATAATTCAAGGCGCATCTAAGATTAGTGGATACTTACCAAATGTCTATGCTGATCAATTTGAAGAACAATTGAACAAATATGAAGATGAAAAAACATTTTTGACTGTTGGTAGAGTTATGGTAGACACGCTCGCAAATAATATTACACTCGAAGCTATTTTGCAAAACGAAAATACACGCATATTTTCAAGTTATATTTCAAATTGTGAAATACAAGCCTTTTTTATTCAACCTTATCAGTTTAATGAAAAAGAGTGTATGGCAGTAAGTAACTATTTAACAAATATGTCAGTAGGCTTGGCGTTAACAGCAAATTACGGGCTCGAGCAGTCCATTGATTTTGCTATTCCAACCGACCAAATAGTGCTTTATAATAACAATTCATTTTCAGATATTTCTTTAGTCATCCAAGTAATTTACAAGCCAAATAAAGAGATTCTTTTTACATCGGTGCACGAAATGCCTGAATTGAATATTCAAACAAGCTATAACCAACCCCAAAATCCGATTCCTTTAGCTGAGATATGGCCCAACCCAGCAAGACATAGCGAGCCGCTTTCTATCAAGTCTGAAAATACAACTAAAATTGAAATATACAATATCAAAGGTCAAAAAATAAAAACACTTAATAATAGTGTCAATAATATTTATAATTGGAACTATAAAGATAATAATAATAATAATTTAAGCAGCGGTATTTACTTTATTAGGATTAGTTATGATAATAATAAATACCAAACCAAAAAAATTCTTTTGTTAAAATAAGATAAAACACATTATGGAGATGAAAAATGGATTCATTTGAAAAAATCTTTGTGCATGATATGTATCAATACTTAAATCAGAAGATTGTTACATACCTATTGGTAAGCCAAAAAGAACTTAGGGAAGGCAAAAAAGACTATTTTGTGCGTGTTCAATTTCAAGACAAAACAGGTCCTATTGTTGGAAATATTTGGAACAATGCAACGTCTATGGTAAATCTTTTTGAAGAGGCTGATGTTTGTAAAGTTGAAGCAACTGTGATTAGCTATAAAGACCAAATCCAACTCAATATTACAAAAATTAGGAAAGCTGAAGACGGTGAATATGACCTTGTCGATTATATCGCCAAAACAAATAAAGATACTGACTTGATGGCTGAACAGCTTTTTGCCTTTATAGATAGCATCAAAGATACATTTTTGTCACAATTACTGAAATCTATCTTTGATGATAAGGAACTCTTTACAAAATTTGCAATGTGCCCTGCAGCTAAGAGTTGGCACCATAATTATGTGGGCGGCTTATTGGAACATACCCTGTCTGTAACAAAAATATGCGACTTTTGTACAAACCAATATGAGCTAAATCGCGACACACTTATCACTGGTGCATTATTACATGATTTTGGCAAAATATATGAGTATCAAAGTATGCCTTCAATTGATTTTACCGACGAAGGGAGACTGATTGGGCATATTCCTATGGCTGATTATTTAATTTGTGAAAAGGCTCATAAGATAAACAATTTCCCTGCAAATACATTAATGAAAATAAGACATTTGATACTATCTCACCATGGTGAATTAGAAAAGGGCGCAGTAAAAATACCCCAAACTATAGAAGCTGTAGTGCTACACTTTGCTGATAATCTTGATGCTCAAACTACAGGTGTGGCACAACTTATTAGTGCATCCAATGACCCAAAAGCATCGTGGACAGAATATGACAAACTAAATAACCGCTATATCTATAAAGGATAATATGCTAAAAGTCTCTGTGTTAACGAGTGGTAGCAAAGGTAACTCTACTCTTGTGCAAACCGATCAGACAGTTGTACTATTTGATGCTGGTATAACGTATAAGAAAACCGCAGAAATGCTCGAAGAACTGAGAGTGAACCCACTTCATATAGATGCTATTGTAATTAGCCATGAGCACACTGATCATGTTGGTGGTGCAGGTGTTTTGTCAAGAAAGTTAAAGATTCCTATATACATTACTCAACAAACCTTTGGGAGATCTGCTCATAAAGTGGGTAAACTCCCTATTGAACCCGTTTATTTTGATGTGGGAGAACCTTTTCAAATCAAGAATATGGTGATTAATTCATTCACTTCACCTCACGATGCAATAGAGAGCTGTAATTTTATCGTTTACAATGAAGATATTGCTGAAAGACGACTCGCTATTGCTACTGATTTAGGTTATGCACCACAGCTTCTTTTAAACAAACTGAAAACTGCCAATACAATCGTTTTAGAGAGCAATCATGATCTGACAATGTTAATGGAAGGTCCTTATGAATGGCACCTAAAACAAAGAATAAAAAGCAAACTTGGGCATCTTTCTAATGTACAAGCATCCGAAATTGTGTCAACTATATATTCAGAAAACCTTGATAGATTGATTCTTGCACACTTAAGTAAACAGAATAATCACCCGCAACTCGCTTTGGATAATATGAAGCAAACATTGCAACAAATAAAGGCAAAGACAGAGTTGAATATTGCTTCGCAAATAACTGCTACGCCATTATTTGACGTGTAAATTGGTATTCTTACAGATAAAAAACTATTAATCTATAACTAAGCTTCATAAAAAACATTGTTGAACAAATAATGTTAATTATTCTCCTTTGAACTATCTATTAAAAAATAAATATAAGCTTGGTCAGATGATTTTCTAAATTTATTGATAAAAAAAATCATCTCTAAACCCGCTTGTAATAGGCATCTAATGATTTGAGTGAAAATAGTTTTCAAAAAACACCATTTTCTAAGCCCTATATATATAGAGGGTGTCGTTTATTTTATAATCACTTTTTTAGACAGATAAAAATGAAATGAAGAATTTCGAGATATGTACTGGTAAAAGAATATGTGTTTATTAGACTTAAGTAAAATATAGCATTGGTATCAAAAAAAATCTTGACATAAAAACCCATATATTTTTTGATGCAGATGTCACTTATGTGACAGACATATCGGTGTGAAAGGGAATCTCGTGTAAATCGAGAACGGTCTCCGCCACTGTAATCTGCAAAAGAGGGAGATTAAGCCACTGTTAAATGGGAAGGCTTAGTCAAATTGCCCCGCAGAAAGTCAGGAAACCTGCCATATGTCTTTAGAGTATTTCTCGCGGAAGATGAGAAATATGGCATAAAATGCCTGCTCTGCATCTAAAGACAATGGTAAATATCCCATTTAGAAAGGATGCAAAGCATGAAAAAAACTTTTTTAATCATCTTCCTAATAGCTCTGACTATAATTGCATGTCAACAAGAAATTCCCAAAAAAGGTATTGTAGTTATTTCTCCAGAACTCGCTGAAATAATAGTCAACATCGCTGGTGATGGACAAATTATTGGCGTCGCTGAAGAATGTGACTACCCACAGATTTTACAATACAAAGAAAAAGTAGGCAACTTTGGGCAAATAAACCTCGAAAAGATCGTTAGCTTAAGACCTGAGTATGTTATCACCTCATCTTTAGAACAAGAAGCAATATCTAAAGATCTGGAAAAAATAGGAATCAAAGTTGTCACACTATATCCAAAAAATGTGAATGAAATGCTCAACACAATCACAGAATTGGGTAAGATCACAAAAGCAGAAAAAAACGCAGAAGCACTCGTAGAGTCACTGAGTAAAGACCTTTCCGAACTCAAAGAGTTTTCACCTACAGCACCAAAAAAAGTATTTGTTGAAATATATAATGATCCTATTATGAGCGTGTCTAATGATTCATATGTAGGTGATTTGCTCAGTATTGCTGGAGGCATCAACATCTTCCCCACTCTTGAGCGGGATTATTGCCGTGTTAAAAATGAAGATATTATCAATGCAAACCCCGATATTATCATTATTACTTATCCAGATATGACAAAAGAAATGATAAAAAGCCGTAAAGGTTGGGAACATATTAATGCGGTTAAAAACAATAGAATTTATACCATTGATGAAGTTAATCCAGATCTAATTCTCAGAGCAACACCACGGAATATTGAGGGTATTAAACAGCTTAGGAAAGCGATTTATGAATAAACATTTTAGTTTAGCAATACTGATTTTTATTGCGCTCATTGTGCTTTATAGCTCCATTAATTATACAAATTCCTATATATATCTTAATGTGAGATTACCACGTCTTCTTCTAACTATATTAGCTGGGATGATATTATCAGGCACAGGTTCAGTATTTCAGATATTGCTAAACAACCCTTTAGCAGAGCCATATATTCTTGGAGTGTCTTCTGGAGCAGCATTGGGTAGTATCATTGCGGGCTTGGTTGGTGCTTTTATCCTTGCACCGCTCTTTGGCTTTGTAGGTGCCTTGATAAGCATAATAGTTGTCTGGGCATTGAGCTCAAGAAATGGCTATTTAGACAAAACAAAACTCTTGTTCTCAGGAATTATCTTTGGCATGTTTGTCTCAGCAATTATATCTTTTTTAATGTATATTTTTCAAAAAGATGTTGGCTTAATATTACAAGTATTGATGGGTAACCTCGGTCATATTTTTTATACAACAGAGTGGGTTATTTTCCTTGTCAGCATGGCTATATCAATCATTCTTTTATTTTACTTGTACATGCAGTCAAATGCGCTGAATATCATGACCACAGGCGATGAGGCGGCACAAAGCATCGGGGTAGATGTCAAAAAGCTTCGCCTAAGAATCTTTATAGTGGGATCATTACTCACAGGTGTGTCGGTTGCTTATGCTGGAATTATCGGTTTTATTGGCTTGATTATACCACATTTTGTGAGATTGCTTGTGAGTTCAGATCAAAAGAAGGTGTTCCCTTTATCCGTTGTATATGGCGCCAATTTCTTATTATTCTGTGATTTAATAGCATTTAATCTAACTGTCGTAGAATTTCCTGTTGGCATAATAACATCATTCATTGGATGCCCAATATTCTTGTATTTATTACTTATACGAAGAAAATAGACATAAAAACTGATCTTTGAAATAAACATAGTGTGAATTATGCTGAAAAAATGAGCAAAAAAAAAGCCGATCTGCATAATATGCAAACCGGCAATAATTATAGAACCCTGCATTAAGCAAGGGTTACTTGTATGTCTTTGACTTCAGGATACTTTTCAAGGTGTTCTTTGACCTCTTCAACGACACTTTCTCTATTTTGGTCAAACCTTGGGATATCAAGATCAATAACCACTGTGCCATCATCATCAAGTCGAACATATTTAACCATTTTCAAGGTAACAATATCTTCTCCAGCTTGTGGATAGATTATTGAGCGTAGTTCTTCAATAATCGCCTCTTTTGAAAATGGTTCTGGCTCTTTTAAACCCTTTTCAAGCTCGTATTTTTTGATAGCTAAACGTAATGTGTCAACTGCTAAAACTGAACAGTGCATCTTTACAGGAGGCAAGCCGTCAAGTTCATTAGTTGCATCTTTCCAAGAAATATCTTTTGCTTCTTCAATTGTTTTTCCTTTTACTAAGTCAGTAACTATCGAAGCGGTTGCAATATTTGAAGCACAACCATAAGATTGAAATGAGATATCTTCAATTACATGTGAATCGTCATTGATCTTTAAGTAAAAAGTAACTTGATCACCACATGCTGGGCTGCCTTCAGTTGCTGTGACAGATGGGTTTTCCATTGTTCCAATATTATGTGGTTTCATAAAGTGGTCTAAGACTTTTTGTGAGTACTGCATTTTTCTCTCCTAATTTATCTTATTTATTTTTGTTGAATAATGGGCTACGCGAACGAAGCTCTTTTACAATAACAGTCAGTTTTTCAATCACATAATCAATCTCTTCTTCTGTGGTAAAACGGCTGAGGGTAAACTTAATTGACCCGTGAGATTGAACGAAATTTCTACCTGTTGCCATCAGTATGTAATTTGGCTTTAAGCCCTGTGAGGCACATGCACTGCCTGTAGCAACGGTGATATTATTAACGTCCAGCATCATTAAAATTGCCTCTCCTTCAATATAATCAAATGATACATTTAAATTATGTGCTATGCGTTTATTGCCGTCAGGTCCATTTAACAGAATATGTGGTATATTCTTTTTAATACCCTCATACAATCTCTCCCGCAAAGCAACAATTTTTGCTATATGAACTTGTAAATCTGAAAACTGCAACTGCACAGCCTTAGCAAAGCCTGCAATAGCAGCAATACTAATCCCACCTGTATCAAGCGAATCAAGACGATTAATACCGTGTTTTGTAGCAACAAGTTGGATACCATTCTTTACATAAAGAGCACCAACCCCTTGAGGACCATGTATCTTGTGTGCACTAACACTCATAAGATCGATACCATACTCATTTACATCAATATCAATTCGACCATAAGCATGAGCTGCATCAACAAATAATGCAATATTGTGCCCTGAGTCGTCTAAGATCTTACGCATTTCTTTTATAGGTTGAATTGTACCCATAACATGGTTTGCAAAGGTAGTCATCATCATGATTGTGTCAGGGCGTATAGCCGCTTTCAATTCGTCCAAGTCAACAAAACCATCATAATCTGCATTAAGATAAGTAACATCAAAGCCGCTATTCTCAAAAAAAGCTGCATTTGTTAAGATATCTGGATAATCTATAACTGAACAAATAATATGCGTTCCTTTATTAGAATTTGCCATTAAATAGCCCTTAATGCCAATATTGTTAGCTGATGTACCTCCACTTGTAAAGTGAATTTCACTAACTTTCGCTCCCATCGAGTCTGCAATAATATGCTTAAAATCATCTAAGTCTGCCTGAATAGATGAGCCTGTAGAAACAAAATTTGCTGGGAAATAATACTTCTCAGTAAAATATGGCATCATTGCAGCAATAACTTCTGGATCTGGTTTGCTGGTTATACAATTATCTAAGTAAACTCTTTCCATCATATCTCCTTTGTTTTCATAAAAATATATTCGAGACTAATATTTGCATAATAGTCTTTTAAGTCATCATGAATCTCTTGCCAAACCTGATGGAAACCACAAGGCTTGCCAATGCAATACTCTGAATTTTCTCTCTTGTCGCATTCTAAAGACGTACTCACATCTTCGACAGCAGTAATGACATCATAAAGGCTGATATCCTTTATTGCCTTGGTCAAAAAATAACCACCCTTTGCACCAGATACGCTTGATACCAACTTGTTTTGCTTGAGTTGACGGAACAAATGCTCAAGGTACTTTATGGGCAATTTTTGAGCTTCGCTAATCTTGCGTAAAGACTGCGGCTCATCATTTAAGCATAATTCACAAAGCGCTCTTACTGAATATTCTGTTCTTGATGTGATTTGCATTTTTCCTCCTTTATAATAACATAGTAATTTAGTAGGAATTAGCAAGCTTTTTTGGCAAGTTTTTTTTAATTAATTTTTAAATAGTTTAATAACATGAGGTTAAGAAAGATTAAAAAATGATAGAAATCAATAATTTAAACGTAATTTTGGATAATAATGAAATATTGAAAGATATTTCACTACAAATTAGAGAAAATGAAATAATCTCTATTTTGGGACCCAATGGTGCAGGTAAATCAACACTACTAAAGGCAATTCTCAATATTGTGAATTATCAAAAAGGAAGTATTTCTTATTTAAAAGATAATGAGAAAATTGATTTACATAGCCTTACACGTAAGAATTTTGCACAATTATTGGCTTATATACCTCAAGAAAATAATATGCAATTTGATTATTCCGTTAAAGAAATAATACTTATGGGGCGTTTTCCATGGATCGATTATTGGGGTTCATATACATCAAAAGATGTAAGAATTGTCGAAGAAATAAGTAAAACTTTTAATGTTTACAACTTGTTAAATCGCAATTATAACAACCTCAGTGGCGGTGAAAAACAAAGAGTATTATTAGCAAGAGCACTTGCTCAAGAATCATCTTTTATTTTTCTTGATGAGACACTGTCTTTTTTAGATATAAATCACCAAATAGAAATCATGCAAATCCTTAGAGACCTGCAACATAAGTACCGTAAAACAATTGTCATTGTCTCGCACAATATCAACCTTTCAATCGAGTATAGCGATAGAATAATAATTCTTAAATCTGGTAATGTCCTTGCAGATGGACAAGCAGCAGAAATAATTACTCCAAGCATCATCAAACAAGCCTTTAATATAGACATTTGTATTAATCAGAACCCATACTCGCAAAAACCTAATCTCCTTTATTGCAATAGAGAGAATTTATGAAAAAAATAATAATTGCATTAGCGTTGTTGACTACCTTTCTTAATATTATTGCCCAAACCATAAAGGTGAGAGTGGAGGGTGAGAATAATAAACCACTAAACGATGTAATTATTAATAATGGCACTTATATTCAAATGACTGACTCTCTCGGGTATTTCAAGGTAAATAGACAAGAAAAAGCAAAAGATTATACCCTCTCCAAGACGGGGTATAAAGCACTAAGAGTTACAAAAGATTATCTTATCAATAGAAAAATAGTCTATTTAAAAAGAGAAAACTTTTTATTAGAGACTATTAATGTAACAGCAAAAGAAGAAGAAATTAGCAGCCAAATACGCCATAAAGAAACAATAAATATTGAAAGTGTTGAAAATAAAAATCTCAATAGTATCGCTGATTGGCTAAATAATCAGCAGGGTGTACAAGTAAAAGGGCTTGATTTAATAGGAGAAAAGAAAACTCTGAGCCTTGGTGGGCATTCTTCGAGGCATACTATTATTATGCTTGATGGAGTTGTTTTGAATCCAACTGGGCAAGATATTGATTTATCGACAATTAATCAAGATAATATCGAATCAGTTGAAATAATCAAAAACAATGCAAGTATAGAGGCTGGCTCTGGTGCAATAGCAGGATTGATCAAGATCAGAAGCAAGAGATTGACAGAAGAAAACAAAGTGCAAGTAAACAATTCTTTTGGCTCATTTAACTCTATTAAAAACAGCATTAATGCTACTATCTTGGGTGAAAGAAGTCAACTTGAAATGCAATACTCCAGACAAGAATCTGAAAACGATTTTAGCTTTTATAATAGACAAACAAAAACAGATCAAATAAGAGAGAATAATAATAAATTTCAAGAACAGCTCAGCGTTGGCGGGTTTATAGCAATGAGAGATATTACCATTAAAGCGCACATGTCCATAATAGATTACAAAAACTATTTACCTGGCACTTATAATTATGCACAAGCTTTTGCGGGGAGCTTTATAAAAGGGTATTCCTTCAAAAATACAATAAACATTATTAGCAATAAAACAGAAGCAATTATTTACTCAAACCTTGAAAATAATAATTATCAGAACCTGAAGTCGCCAATCTTGATGTATAAAGCAGATAATAAAAATTACCAGCAGATTTCTGGTGCAAAAATGACGCTCATGCAGAGTGTATTTGGTTTTGAAAATAAAAGCGGTATAGAGTATAAAAATGAACAGTTTAAAACAAAAGACAAGCTAAAGCCAAGCGCTTCAATCAGCCTGCTCAATAGAAATACTTATTCAGCTTATGCAAGCTTTTCAAAAGATATTGAATATGACCTCTTTGATTTTAATAGTAGTTACTCGATCAGAAACGACTACTCAGAAAGCTTTAAAAATAATGTTTCTTGGCGATTTGAACAGGGCGTTAAGTATTATAGTTTTATACAAACAGAAGTCTTTTTTAATTATGGAACCTCGTATTCTTTGCCATCTTTTTATGATTTGTATTGGAAAGGTGACTCTCAAACGGTTGGCAACCCTGACCTTAAACCAGAGTCGTCAAATGGCTATAGACTTGGAATAAAGCTTGGAGATAATCCATCTTTAGAGCAGGCATATTGGAAAAATGATACAAAAAACCTTATACACTGGTTTCGTTCATTGACAGCATGGAAGCCTGCAAATATTGCAAATGCTGAAATACAGAACTTTGAAACTCATTTTAAATATGTCTTTTTGAAATATCACACATTTTCCATCGCATACACCAAAACTATAACTAAAGATAAAAGCCTTAAAGATGATGGGACTCATGGTGATTTTTATAATAAAAGCCTTATTTATACTCCTGAATACCGACTGTTTGCCAACTATATCTTCTCTTACCACAACTTTAATCAAAACTTCGAACTCTTGTCCACAGGCAAGCAATACTCAACACGCGACCAATTAAAACCACCTTTACCCTCTTACAAGAGTGTAAATAGCCATACATCATATTCATATAACTATAATTCATATAGTTTCAAGCTCATAGGTTCTTTAAACAATATTTTCAATGAGAAATATGAAATATATGACTATATACCAGAGCCTGGTTTTAACTGGCAAGTATCATTAAATATAGAAAGAAAATATAAATAAAAGGAGATAAAAATGAAAAAAGCAACTATTATGCTAATGGTAGCACTCTTATTTGCTACATTAGGAGCAACAGAGCTAATTGTTCTTAATTCAGCCAGCCAAACATTATCCAAAATTGACTTATTGACACACGTAGCAGTAAACAATTTTGCCAATGCAGGGCTATATGGAAATCAAGTATATTTCGATGATGATGAGCTTTGGTTAGTAAACTCAGGAGACAATAATATCCAAAAAATCAGTATTGAAAGCGGAGCTATACTGCAAACAATTCAATTACCCAATTCATCCAATCCATGGAATATGCTAAAAAATGGAGACTACATCTATGTTAGTGGCATGATGAGCTCGGATATATATAGAATTGATACTAATACAAATGCAATTAGTGCAATGACTTCTGGAGTTGGTCCTGAAGGTATGTTGATAGTGGGCAATGAGCTTTATGTAGCAAATACTGGATTTCAATATCCAGACTATAGCCAGGGGACATTATCAGTATTTAATCTCGATACATTTGAAAAGCAAACTGAGATTTTAACCTCAACAAATCCACAGGCAATGATTTTAGCATCTGATGGCAATATTCACTTGATGTGTACAGGCAATTATTATGATGTATCAGGGTCAATACAAATAATAGACCCAATTTCTAAAGGCATTATTGACACTATTGAGATTGGCGGTTGTCCAAATTCGATAATTGAATCACCAGACCAAATTGTTTACCTCGCAGATGGTATGGGTTTGGGGTTTTATTCATATGATGTAAATACTCACGAAATAATACATTCAAGCACTAATACTTATCTGCCTGGAGGGAGCAAAATGTTATTTTTGGAAGATCAGAAGTTAGTATTAAATACTGGTGACTGGTTTTCAAACTCACATTTATTGCATTTAGATGCTGATGATGTAGAAATATATGATTATAGTCTGGGTGTTGGTGCTGTTGATTTGGTTCTCATAGAAAGTCCTCAGTCAAATAATGAAGTTGTCCATGTTAAAGAAAGCTTAATTGAAGCTTATCCAAATCCATTTAGATCACAAATTCAGTTAAAATCAAAGCAAAACAATATTGAAGAGCTATCAGTTTACAATATCAAAGGCGAAAAAGTAAAAACTCTCATAACAAATCAATGGGATGGACGAGATGCGAGAAATCAACAGTGTGCAAATGGCATTTATTATATTCTTGCAAGGTTAAAAGACGGTTCAATTTCTACAAAAAAAATTACATATTTAAAGTAATTATTTATCTAATCATCATAAATATAGGCTTAGTAAACTCTAAGCCTTTTTTTTCTTGACTTATTTACAAGAAATAAACTATGACATTTATGAGGTGTAATGAAAAGCTATAATAAAATTCTAATAATAATTATTTTAATTATGATAATGCTATCAGCAAGCAAGCTTCAGGCAAATACTGTACAGTACAATGAATTTATAAAATCTATAGCTTCATACAAAACTCAACAACAAGTAACAGAAATAGTTGATTATGCTCAAGAAGTGATGATAAAGGACACTTTAACCTTTAACAATCTTTTGAGTTTATTAGATGAAAAAAGTAAAAAAGATAAAAGCAATGATATAAAAGCTCAAAGAAGTATTCTTTATATTGAATATCTGTTAAATGCAAAGCGATTTACTGAGGCTGAGCAAAAGCTGGTAGAGCTCGATAGGTTTATCAGCACAGTCAATGATAAAAATATTGTATCTTTAGCATACACTTCAAAAGGTGATTATTTTAATAATACCAACGATAAAGTTAGTGCTTTGACTTTCTATAATATGGCTCTTGAAAACGCAAAAAAGACTAATAATAATGTTACTATTGTGGCTGCTTATTTAAAACAATCAATTATTAATCACGATTTAGGCGAATACGATAAAGCATTAGTTCTGGCGAAGCAATCGTTAAAGATCAGTAATGAGAAAAAAATAACAAAATACATCATCCAAATTTATTCAATCATTGGCAACACATATATGAGGCAAAGTAACCTTGAAAATAGCCTCGAATATCATATTAAGGCATTGAAACAAGCAGAGATAGAAAAAGACTCTATATGGATTAGTAGTTGTTATAATAATATTGGTGCAGTATATTTTAATTTGCAGGACTACAGCAAAGCATTAGATAACTATTTAAAAGCAATCAGCTTCAAAGAATCAGATAATAGTAATAAAGCAAAGCTTGCGTCATCATACAACAATATTGCTATTATTTACAGAAAATATAAGGATTATGAAGAGGCTCTAAAATACTATCATAAAGCACTTGAACTAAAAGTCCAAAGCAATGACTTACTGAGCAGCGCATCTACTCATAACAATATTGCGCTTGTATATAGCTCAATGAAAAACTTTACACTGGCAGAAAAACATCTTAAAGAAGCTTACGCTATCTACAAACAATTTGAAAATAAAAGTGGTCTTGCAAGTAATTTAATTAATCATGCAAGCATATATATGAATAAAGGTGATTACAATAAGGCGCTTGAATATGCCTTCAAAGCAAAACCTATTATTGAAGAAGTAAATGATAAAAAGCAAGCATTAATAAATTATGGCTTAATTGTTAAAATTTACGAGCTACAGGGCAACTACAAAAATGCATATATATATTTTAGGACATACTTTGATTATAAAGACTCGCTTTACAACATAGAAAGAAGTAGCAAAATAAGCGAGATACAAACAAAATACGAAACAGAAAAGAAAGAAAGTGAAAATGCCCTTCTAAGAAAAGACAAACAGATTAATGAACTCAATCTTGTTCGTAGTAAAAACATCAGAAATTTCTTGATCTTCATCCTCTTTCTTGCGCTTTTAATAGTCATGGCGAGTATATATTTGTATAGAAAACAAAGATCAGCTAATATTATTATTCAGTCTGAGAGGGATAAGTCTGATAGACTACTACTCAATATTTTGCCGCTTGAAGTAGCAAAACAACTGAAAGAAAAGGGTAAAACTATCCCTCAAAGCTTTGACAACGTCACTGTCATGCTGACTGATTTGGTAAATTTCACTCAGATAGCATCAGAGCTTCACCCAGAGACTGTCATAGAAGAATTAAATGATTTATTCACTAATTTTGACTCTTTTATTGAGGAAAACAACTGTGAAAGAATAAAAACCATTGGTGATGCATACCTTGCAGTATGCGGAATGCCTGAACAAAACGAAAACCATGCCATCAATATCTTAAAAGCTGCACAGTGTATGATTAAATACTTGAAAAAACGCAATGAAATACATGATATCAAATGGGATATTCGCATTGGTATACATACAGGCAGCGTAGTGGGCGGTGTTGTTGGAGTTAAAAAGTATATTTACGATATATTTGGTGATACAATAAATACGACCAGCCGCATTGAAAACAGCAGCCAACCCATGCAAATAAGCATTTCTGAGATGACATATCAATTAGTAAAAGATGACTTTGGCTTTGAAATGGTGCAAAGCGTTGAAATAAAAGGCAAAGGCACAATAAATATTTATCGAGTTTGCAATAATATAGATTGATTAATCTGATACACTTATTCTAATCAATAAACATTTGCTTCATGCATAGGTTCTGAGTATTTTTGATCCATTCCTAAAATGTGTACAACAAGCCAATCTTTTAGAAATACCATTACTTCAATTAAATTAACTTCTTCATTAGATTTAAACTGATGAATAATCTCATCAACTTTGCTGATTAAGTTTTTATGAGCTGTAATTTGATAGGATAAGTCTTTATAATTTATCTTTTTCATCAATTTCTCTTCTTCTCTAAAGTGATTATCTGTATAATTACGCAAATCAATGACAATTCTTAGTATTGTTTGTTGGTTTTGCCCTTGTTTGATTGCAGCGTGAACATCATTTATATAATTAAAGATTTGGATATGATGATTGTCCATTTCATTTACGTGCACTCTAAATGGGTCTGTAAATTTAAACAAAGCATTTGTTGAAGCCTTTTTGATATTCAATTCAGCGGGCAGTTTGATCATTTTTACCATTCTATCCAAATCAGAGCCATGACTATTTACTTCCATTGCTCCCATATACAGCAGAGTTGCATCGTCTTTTAATCTATTACTATCATCAGAAACAGACTTGATAGCTGATGATACATTATTAGCCAAACTCGCAGCTTCTGTAATGTTTTTTGCAACATCTTGTACAGCGTAATTGGCGTCATTTACAGCATTTGTGACTTCTGTTATGCCTTGCGCTGCATAATTGATACTCGATGAAATCTCTTTTGTTGTATCTGATTGCATATCGACAGACAGAGCAATATTTTCTACAAGCTTATTTACCTCATTAATTACTTTCGAGACATTTGAAATCTCTTGAAAAGTAGCTTGGGCAGCGGTAAGCATAGCATTAACTTTACTGTGGATTTCAATAGTTGCATTATTGGTCTCTGTTGCCAAAGATTTTACTTCATTTGCCACAACAGAAAAACGTAAACCAGCGTCGCCAGCACGGGCAGCTTCTATTGTTGCATTAAGTGCCAAAAGTTTTGTTTGTTCGGCGATATCAGAAATTGAGGCACTTACTGTATATATTTCTTTTGTTGCAACATTCAGTTCTTCAATTTTTCTATTTGCATTTTGAAGACTCATAACAGCAGTATTTACTATTGTTTTGGCATTATCTGCATTTGATGCAATTTCAGAGATTGTCGCTGTCATTTCTTCAGTTGCTGCTGCGACACTATTAATGTTATCTGCGGATTGATTAGCATTATTTGCCACAGTTGACATATTAATACTGAGTTCTTCTGCAGAAGCAGACACACTATTCACATTTTCAGTCATCTCGTGAGTGGCTTGAGCGACCTCTTCAGCTTTTGCATTCATATCTTTGGATGTTTTCTGGACTCCAGCAGATAGCTTATGCAATTCAACAGCAGAGTTCAATAAAGAGCCAGAATCAGATGTAATATCTGCAATAATATCAGCAAGATTTACACGCATGCCTTCAAGATTCTCATACAATTGTCGTGATTCTTCATAATCCTTGCTTGCTATTTTGAAAGATAAATCCTTATTCTTTATTCTCAAAATATAATCTTCTAATTCCTTCAATTCTTTTAATAATTTCTCAAATCTTGCATCCATAAATCCCTCCTCTTTATTAATAATATTATAATTGATTTGATTGCATTTGCCATAAAATTATAAAAAAATATACATTACTAAAAAACTTCCATAATTATTATCTTATAACACAGAAAATCAATTCTGTCAATTTCTTTTTTATACAGATATAACACTCAGACTTTTATAGTGTATAATGCAATATATTTCTTCAAGCTATTGCATGGTAAACCAAAATAACTTATAAAAGAACAAAGCAGAATCACAAATAAAAACATCACCCTCTATATTATAGAGCATACAAAATGGTGTTTTTTGAAAACTATTTTCACCTAAATAAGCAGATGCCTACTACGAGCGGGTTTAGATGCGATTTTTTTTTGCTCGAAGAACCATCCTTAATCGGCTCAGATCAATCACATTACATTTCATCTCTCTGTTCTCAGTTTTCAGTATTATTCAAGTCTTTAAACCTGAATTATGCATGAATCAACACCCTCTTTTTATTATTTTTTTCATCGTTTGCCTTTATATTAAAAAATATCTTGACTTATAATTAAACTCCTAAAATATCGTATTAAATATATTGTAATACTGATTTTGTTTTATAGTTATAATTATTTTAAGAATGAATTAAAGGAATAATATGGAGTTTAATTTAGTATTTGATATTGGCAATACTAATATAGTAGCGGGTATTTATGAAAAAACAGAGCTAAAATGCACTTTTCGATTTGAGTCAGACCCACAAAAAACGCCAGATGAATTTTATCTATTAATCAATTCATTGGCATTTGAGCACAGCATTGATATTAAAAAAGCAAATAAACTTGTAATTTGTTCTGTTGTTCCCACTTTAACAAGGGTCTTTGAACAAATGTTTGACAAGTATTTCTCATGTCCATATCTTTTTATCAATGGAAATACTCCACTTGGACTAACATATTTTACAGACAATCCAAGCTATATTGGCGCAGACCTTGTTGCTAATGCTTATGGGGCATGGAAAATCTACAAAGAAAACTGTATTGTCTTTGATTTAGGCACAGCCACTACAATCCAATTAATAGACAAAACGGGGCAATATGTTGGCGTAGCTATTCTACCAGGGATTAAATCTGGTGCTGCAAGTCTTTTTGAAAAAGCTGCTCAGTTAGCTAATATTAAGCTTGAAAAGCCAAACATGCTCTTAGGAAATAATACAAAAGATGCTCTATTATCAGGTCTTATTTACGGACATGCTTTCATTATTGATGGTTTTATTGAGAAAATAAAAAAAGAATACAATAACCTTGATAATATTAAATCTATTATGACGGGCGGGCTTGCCCCATTAATCGCTGAATTCACTAATAATGTTGATATTGTTGACGCTAACCTAACAATAGATGCATTAAATTTAATCGCATTAGAAAAGACCAATTAGGACCTGTTTTATCCAAATGATCCGCAAATATGGATGCTTAATATTCCTTATATTATTATCATCAAGCCTTTTAGCTAACTTTTATCAAATCGATTTCTATCTTGTTGATTATATCCCTTTATTGCAAAATAAACCTGCGTATTTCAATGATAAACCTGGGGTATCTCTCAGTATTGCAAATAAATATAATCTTGGAGCATATAATCAAACTATTAGTTATGTGGTTGACCATAAAAATAAATACGTGGTAATGGAAGTAAAATCTGGAAAACTCCTTTTAGCTGGTCCATTTTATATTAGTTTTGATGACTATTTAAATAATAGTTTCGAAGCAGCTTATGCAAACGAGCTCAAAAAGGCTAAAAAAGAGTTATTTAACCCACAAAACAAGGGCAAAACGCAAGGGTTGATACCAGAAATAGTAATAAAACTTCCTCCCATGGCGATGCCTAAAACAATCAGAAAAATCATGGGCAATAAAGCAGGGAGACTGAATCTAAGCGGTACTCAAAAGCTGACGATTAGCGCATCACAAACAAAAAGAAATACAAAGGCTGTCATTGAGGGTGGGTCAAATCAAAGCTTTAATCTTTCTATGCAACAAGACTTAAATCTAACCATGAATGGTTCTATTGGTGAGAAGATTAAAGTTGATATCAAGTATAATTCAAATCAAGAAACTGGTATTTTAGACCCAAATAATATTAAGATTGCTTATGAAGGTGAAGAAGATGAAATTGTTCAAAGAATAGATGCTGGTAATACCTCTCTTTCCTTATCTGGTTCACGTTATATCTCCCTTTCTGCTTCATCTCAGGGACTGTTTGGTGTAAAATCTTTATTAAAAATCGGAAGCTTAGATATCACTGCTGTTGCCAGTAAAGAAGAATCACAAAAGAACTCAAAGAGCTTTGAGGGAACATCTCAGTCCGATTCAACCATTATAAATATTAAAAACTATGTGCCTCGCACACACTACTATATAAGCGACCCACAGCTTCTTTATTCGATATATTCGGAAGGTGATAATTGCCCGCCAACTTGGGTAAATAATGCTATTAAAACAAATAATGGGGCATGGTATATTGCAATGCCAAATATCTTTCCTAAAGAAGGCACATTAAAAGTTTTTCTCGATGACGATAATGCCAGCAACAATGAAAACATCGCAGTAGAAGGGCAAGTAGTTAACGAACAAGGCACATTACTTCCTGGTACTTACTTTTTTGAACAACTTTTGGAAGGCACAGACTACACCTTTGACTATGATACAGGTATCCTCATCATGTTGAGAACAATTGACAAGAGATATACTATCGGTGTTTCATACACAAGAAAAGATAATATTGAAGTAGGGCACACTTCAGATGATAGCATTCAATTGAAGGCATTAAAGCTTAAAAATCAAGACGTTAATGACTTTACTTGGAAGTATCAGTGCCGTAATATTTATTCTTTAAATATGAATAATATTAAAAGTGACGGGTTTTTACTGGAAGTCTTTACCGAGTCAGCGACAATGGAGAGAATCTTAACTGTTCCAGACTCTATTCCCCACACTGGTTATTCCACATTCAATGATTTTCTTAGATTAGACAGTGACGGCAATGGTGTTGTGAACGGTGAAGATACAACAGTAAACTTATCCGCAGGCTACATTACATTCCCGTTCATCGAGCCCTTTAGATCATTACACGATTCATATATTTACGAGCAAGACCCCGAACAAATATATAGCGATGAGTATTACAAACACTCAATATTTGTCAGGGGCAAGGTTGGGCGTGAGTCCATAAATCTTGGCATGATGATCTTCCCAGGTAGTGTCAAAGTAAAAGTAAATGGTAAAGAAATGAAAGAAAATGTCGACTATCTTGTTGATTATGACTTTGGAATGGTCACTTTCTTAAGCCAAGAAGCAAAAAACCCAGATGCAAAAATTTCTATTGACTATGAAAATAAACCTCTATTTGCCATTGAATCAAAGACTCTCTTAGGGTTACGTGCTGACTGGAAGTTTTCTGAAAATGCTAAACTTGGTGGCACTTTTATCTATCATTCAGAAAAAGTATCAGACAAAAAACCAAAAATTGGTAATGAAAGTAGAAGCTTAATTTTGGCAGACATTGACGGTGAAGTAAAATTTCAACCTGAATTTATGACCCAAGCTATCGATTTATTGCCACTTATCAAAACAAATACCCCTTCGAATATCTCACTTTCAGGCGAGATTGCTATGAATGTTCCACGCATATACAATAGCTCATCTTCTTATCACAAACATGAGGCGTGGCTTGATGATATGGAATCTGTATTAGAGACTTATCCGCTTGGGACAGGGCGTATAACATGGTCTCCAGCCAGTGCGCCTTACATGTCAAATATGCAAAAAGGAAAAACAAATTGGTTTAACCCTAATAATATCTACGCTCGCGAAGTCTATCATCCAAGTACCCTCTCCACAAAGGAAGGCAATGAAAAAGTAAGTGTACTCTCATTAAAAGCTTTACCTCCAAAAATTGCCAGTCCAGGTATTAGTAATCCATATTGGGGCGGCTTGATGAAGTTTGTTGGTAATCAAGTTGACTTTTCAGAAAAAGAATATATAGAAATACTCGTCAGAGTTGACTCTTTAGGCGCCTACCAGACACTGCCAAAGCTACATTTTGATTTAGGTGATACATCAGAGGACTTTTATACTGATTTTGGTGGCAAAAACGTTTTAAACACAGAAGATGGCAAAAACGGTGGTGATGCAAACGGTCAATTAGAATACATGGAAGATATAGGTCTTGACGGCATTCCGCGTAAGAATAATAGTGGAATGATCAATCCAGGATCTGACCCTGAAGATCAATTTAGTGCTATAGAAATCAATAATGAATTTCCTTTTATTAACGGCACAGAAGGCAATGGACGGCTTGATACTGAAGACTTAAATGGCAATGGTAGCCTTGACACTTTAGAGAGATTCTACCGCTATTCTGTCACATTAAAAGACACAACATCAACCTTCTTTCAAAACCAATATAATGGCTGGTATTTATATCGAATTCCATTGAAAAACAACCCCTATATGCAAAAGTTTTCTAATGCAACAAGCGAAGCTGATCTTAAAAAGATTAGTTATGTGAGAATGTGGGTTGAAACTGAAAATATGGTAAAACTCAACTTTGTAAACCTCGATATCGTGGGAAATAAGTGGATAAAATATACAATAAGAGATAGAGATGAACTGGATTTAGTCGAGCAAATTGTGCCTGCAAGCCAGATCACTCAAAACAGTGAGTACTTTGCAATTGAAACTGCCGATAATCAGAAAAGCAACCATTATATAGCCCCTCCCCATACTACTGAGCGAGGTAATGATGGCGAAATATCTTTTGAGCAAGCATTGAAACTAAACTATTATAATGCCCAACCAGGACACTTAATACTTGCCAGACAGAGATTTAGAGAGCAATTTAACCTTTTAAATTACAATGGAATTAAGTATTGGGTATATCCAGAAAAAGATTTAGAACATGCATTTAATGCAGACTCTTTAACTGTTGTTTTTAGACTTGGCGCAGACAGTTTGAACTATTATGAGATCAGTAAAAAGATAAAAGTAAATCCATGGCAGGTAAAGATGACCGAGAATCAATGGGTTGATATTGATTTTTCTTTCAAAGATTTAACTTATCTAAAAAGCTTAAATGAGCTCACTGATACTCTTTATGTGCACAATGGCATTACATACAGAAAAGTTCGTCAGGCTACATTAAGTAATATTCGTGAAATTGCGCTGGGTATTCATGTGCCGAAGCATGAAAATGGCTTCAATGGAACAGTGTTTTTCAATGAAATTAGAGTTGTTGACCCCAACCAAAATGTCGGGTTTGCTGCTCGAGCCACTTTTGATTCCAAGTTCGCCGACTTTATAAATTTCAAAATTGATTATGAATGGAAAACATCTGATTTCTACACAACTACCTCGCGAAGCGCAGGAGCAAATACAGCTCTCGAAGATAAGACCTCTATTAATATCACAAACCGTTATGCTTTGGATAAATTCTTTCCTGTAACATGGGGAGTAAACTTACCCCTTAGCTTCGTAAAATCTAATAGTATAGGCATTCCAAGATATAAAGCAAACTCAGATATGTTGAGATCAAATTTAAGTGAAGAAGATAAAGAAAGAGAAAAGAATATATCTGAAACTGAATCTGTTGACATCACTTTTAACCTATCTAAAACCCCCACCAATAAGATCCTTGCTTATACTGTAAAAAATATCAATCTTGCAGCGAATCTAAAGCAAACAAGCACTCTTACATCTACCAGAGCAGATACTGTTGTCACATGGAGAGGATCAGCTAATTATAAGCTTGACCTTCCAAAAGAAAGAGTAAAGATTAATTTATTGAAGAATTATCAGCTCTACTATTTCCCAAAATACTTTAATAATGATTTTGTTATCAGAGGTGAACAACCAGAAAGATGGGATTACTATAAAGCTGCCGATTCTTCTGGATGGTCGGTCAGACCACAAACTATCGATATTAAACAAATTGAAACAACTAATGAAATCAAATATGATATACTTAGTGACTTAAACCTGGACTGGAAACTTATGACAAAGCGCGATTTGATGCAAAGATATGTCTTGTATAGTTATAATATAGGTGAAGAAACCGAAAGAACACAAAACCTCCAATCCACATACAATCCCACATATACCCAGGTATTGTTTGATTTAACTGTTAATGGGCAAGTTCAGTATAAAGAAAATCGCAGGGCATTTAAACAAAATAATGAAACTAATGCCAATCAATTTGAGTACAAATACGATGGAAATGTTAATCGAGCATTTAAAGTTCAGACTACAATAAAGAATAGTAGCTGGCTCTCTGCCTTGGCAAATTTAATTTCAGTAGATCCAGCTAAACACTATGAAGCCAATATTCGTGAAAGTGGTAAAGACTTTACTGATTCAGATTATGATTTTGAAGGAAAAGATGATACATCTTACAAGGATAAAGAAAAGGGGTTTGAAGAAAAGAAGCCAGAAGAGAAGTTAGACAAGAAAAAAGAAGAAGAATTGAAAAAATTAGAAGAAGAAAAAAAGATGAAGATGTCTGAAGATGAACGAGCAAAGCTTGAAGAAAAAGAAAAGATGAAAGCTGATGGCAAAGACATTGATGACAAAAAGAAAGAGAAATTAAAAGATAAAGAAAGAGAAAAAGAGGAAAAAGAAAAGGGCGCAAAAGAAAAAGAGTTAGAGCAGAAAGAACCTATATCTATCAGAAATATTACTGCTGAATTTATTGGCATTATGGCGCGTTTACAAAACTTTAATGTCACTTTTGAAAATACCTATGGTACCTTATATGAACAGCTTGAAGAAAGACCAGGCTTAGCATATCAAGTTGGTATACCAACAATGGCAAATGAAGATTTAAAACAAAGAAATGTCGACAATAGCTTTGATATTTCATCTGGGTTCCCTTTATTTAGAAACCTTGTCTCGGACTTTAGATATTCAACAACAATCAACAAAAGATATGCCTCAGCAAGCAATCAAATGATCACTACAACATGGCCAGATATAAGACTTACACTCACTAATTTTGAGACATTAATAGGTGCAGAAAACTATTTAGCAAGTTCCAGATTAAACACAGGTTTCATCATTCAAGAAAAGCTTTCAGGTGACATTAATTGGGAAAAACCTAATACTGAAATTGTTACCACTGCTTTTCAACCACTTTTAGGATTCACAGGCAATTGGGCAAATAACATTTCAAGCAGCATTTCCTATAGTGTCAATACTACTAAAAATATCAGTAATCAATCAACATACAATGTCGTAAAGAATAGCAGGAAAGACGCCATTGCGGGCAGCGTTTCATATTCATTCACCGCAGAAAATGGCTTCAAAATACCTTTTATTGGCTCTAAGCTTATCCTCAAAAACCAAATGGAATCAGAGTTAGGCATAAAATATGAAACTGAATTTGCCACAACAGAAGGCCGTGACAGCAAGCAAACAGACAAAGACACTTCAAAAATATCTGTCATACCACGTGCAAGCTATAATTTCCATCAAAATGTTAAAGGCGGCATGACTGGCACCTATGACATTACACACGATAATAGAAGACAAGAAAGCATATCTATATTCAGGCTGGATATTTGGGTTGAAATCCAGTTCTAACTTAATTAGAGAGGAGATATTATGAATCTTTATGAAATACGTAAACAGCTACATAAAATCCCTGAAACAGCGTATCAAGAGCATAAAACTCAAGCCTTGATTCTGAGTCTATTTCAAGATAATAAAAAACTCAAAGTCCACACATTCAAAACCACTGGTATTCTCTTTGAATACACTGTCAACAGTGGCGGATATTTACTATACCGTGCTGATATGGATGCCTTGCCAATAGAAGAAAAGACCAATTGTGAGTTTAGCTCTGAGCACGATGGAGCAATGCATGCATGCGGGCATGATATTCATATGACTATTCTGATAGGCTTCATGAATTGGGTTTTGCAAGAAGACATTCAACAAAATCTCTTATTCCTTTTTCAACCTGCTGAAGAAGGTGAAGGAGGAGCTCAAGCTATAATTCAAACAGGTATTTTCAAACAATTCAACATCAAATATGCTTTTGCTTTACATGTTTCTGGCGCATACCCCACGGGGACAATTGCCTCTAAATCTGGTATCATCTTTGGCATACCGCAAGAGTTTGATATTCATGTTAAAGGAAAATCAGCTCATGTCGCGCTACCACAAAATGGAAAAGATGCTATCCTCGCCGCAACTCAATTCTATCAGTCAATCAACCAACAGATTACCAAACACTTTCATCCTTTAGATCCTGTAGCCTGTCATATTGGCTGGATGCAGGCTGGTACTATGAGAAATGCTCTTGCCGATAGCTGCACGATGAAAGGGACTACAAGAACTCTCACGAAAGAGAACTGGGCAAGAATGAATGATTTAATCAAAAAAACTGCAGAGCACATTGCACTGATTCATGATTTAGAAATAAATGTCGAGTTCCCTAATACTTATGACCCTGTAATAAATGACCATCAATTAAACGATTTACTAAAATCTGCTTGCGACCAACAGATAAAATACCAAGAAACCTTACCCTCTTTAACTGGCGAAGACTTCGGTTTCTTTTCCACTTTATATCCGAGCTTACTCTTCTGGCTTGGCACAAACAGCTCTGAAGACTTACATTCTGCATATTTCTTACCAGACGAAAAATCCATAGATATAGGCATTGAAATATATAAAAGAATGTTTAATCTTTTAACAAAAATATTGTAATATGCTAAAAACATATTATCTTATTATTAAGTATTATTAAAAATTGGAGGATTCAATGTTTTTCGACGGCACAATGATTTTAATCATACCTGTTTTAATACTGGCTTTCTGGGCACAAGCTAAAGTCAGATCAAATTTCACCAAGTATTCCCGTATCCGTGCAAACAGTGGTTTAACTGGTGCAGAGGTAGCTGAACATATATTGCATGCTAACGGCATTCATGATGTAGTAGTTTTACCTGAAAAAGGCGAGCTTACCGATCACTACAATCCAAGCACCAAAGAAGTGCATCTTTCTGGACCAATTTTCTCTGGCTCATCTTTGGCTTCTATTAGCATTGCAGCACATGAAGTAGGCCATGCTATTCAACATGCAAGAGGCTATTATCCTGTTGTACTGAGAGCACAAATCTTACCTGCCGCAAACTTCGGTTCATCCATGGCTTTTCCTCTATTCATTTTAGGATTAATCTTTTCTTACCCCATGCTAATGGATATCGGCATCATTCTCTTCAGTATTGCTTTATTATTTCATCTCGTGACTCTCCCTGTCGAGTTCAATGCCTCTGCAAGGGCTATAACTCAGCTTAGAGAACTTGGCATTGTCACCGATAAAGGCGAAATAAATGGCTGCAAGAACATGCTTAGCGCCGCTGCAATGACTTATGTAGCATCAACTCTCATGGCTTTAATGCAATTAATCAGACTTTTATTATTACGTGGCTCAAGAAAGTAATAAAAAGTATAATAAACTTATGATAGACGCTCATTTAGGGCGTCTATGTAAGCTTTTACGTTTTGCAGGTATTGATTGTAAATCTGCCCAGCATTTAAGTGAAGGCGCCATTATTAGCCCGTGTAAAAGAGAAAACAGACTCTTTATCAGCAGAAATAAACGCCTCAGTGCCCAGATTCGAACTCTCCCCCACCTTGTCTTAAATGAGACAAATATTACCCTACAATTAAAAGAGATAAGGCATTGCTTATTGTTTAATATTGAAGACATTTATACGAGATGCACAGTCTGCAATAGCAAATTGCTACCCGCTCTTATCCCAAGTATAAGACCTCAAAATATGCCAAAAGATCCGCTCAATTTAAAGATTTGCCCTCACTGTAATCACTTTTATTGGGAAGGGACGCACTATCAAAAGATGAGAATTACTCTGACTGATACCCTATTATCATAAATGGCTTTAAAATTGCATATTATTTATATTAAATCTAATCGATTGGAGGAATTTATATGAAGAAATTCATATTGTTTGCAAGTCTGTTTACTTTATTACTCAGCTTGCATGCACTTGACTTAAATAGCCCACTACCTATGGATCCAACTGTGAAAATAGGTAAACTGGACAATGGGCTTACCTATTATCTAAAAAAGAACAGTGTACCAGAAAACAAGGCAGAATTGAGACTCGTGGTAAATGCTGGGTCAGTATTAGAGGACGACAATCAAGTAGGTTTAGCTCACTTTTGTGAGCACATGGCTTTTAATGGGACGAAGAACTTCGCAAAGTCTGAGATGACAGACTATTTAGCGTCAATAGGTCTTGGCTTTGCAGGCGGCTTAAATGCGTACACAAGCATGGATGAAACAGTCTATATGTTAAAATCATCAACGAATGATAAAGCACAATTAAAAAAATCTATCTTCATCCTCAGCGAATGGGCAAATAAAGTTTCTTTTGATGATGATGAAATTGAAAAAGAACGTGGTGTTATCATTGAAGAATGGCGCGGTGGACGTGGTGCAAATGAGCGTATTAGCAATAAAGAAAGTAAGGTCATTCTTAAAGACTCAAAGTATGCAGAAAGATCCCCTATTGGCACATATGAGATTATCAGCACATTCAAACCTCAAACTATCAAGAAATTTTATAAAGATTGGTACCGTCCTGATTTACAAGCAGTTGTAGTCGTTGGTGATATCAATATTGACGAAGTTGAATCATATATTATTGAGTACTTTGCAAGCATTCCTAAGAGTGTTAACCCACGCACAAGAGTTATAGAACCTGTTCCCGACCACACTGAGACTCTTGTCTCTATTGAAAGCGACAAAGAGCTGAGCAATTCATCTGTCACCCTGTATATCAAGTCGGAACTTGAGCCAGTTATCACTATTCAAGATTATAAGCGTGATTTAACCAAGAGCCTCTTCTACTCAATGTTTAATAATCGTTTACAAGAATTGACCAAAAAAGATAATTCACCATTTTTATATGCTATCACTTTCTCTTATCCTATGGTTAGATCAAAAAACTTACTAATGACTACTGCCGCTGTCAAAGATAATGAGATACTTTCTGGCTTTGAAGCTATTGCCATTGAAAAAGAACGAATTGACCGCTTTGGCTTTACCAATACAGAGCTTGAAAGAGCCAAAATACAATTTAGCAAGAGTTCTGAAAAGAGATTGAAAGAAATAGACAAACAAGAGTCTGAACGCATCATCTGGTCAATTGTAAGTACATTTTTAAGAGACATTCCCCTACTGAGCGAAGAGCAATCATATCAGTTATACCTTGAATTATTACCTCTAATCAGCCTTGAAGATGTCAATCTCCTCATCAAAGATTACTCTAAAGAAGAAAATAGAGTTATCACTGCTTCATACCCAGAAAAAGCTGGAAATATTGCACCTAAAAAAGAAGACTTATTAGCTATCCTTTCACGTGCAGATAAAATGGAACTTGAACCATATCAAGATGATGTTATAGACGAACCGCTCATCACAGACCTCAATAAGCCAGGCAAGATTATATCAAAAAAATATAATAAAACAGCTGACTTATATGAATTATATCTATCAAATGGTGCGAAAGTAGTTTATAAAGTCACGAACTTTAAGAATGATGAAATATTATTCGATTCTTACAGCCCAGGCGGATTATCACAGGTCGATGATCAAGATGTATTAAATGGAGTATACTCTGCTACTTTTATTGATAATTCTGGTTTTGGTGCATTTGATTCTAATGCCTTAACAAAGTACTTAGCAGGTAAAAATGTTCGCACTTCAACCTACATTAACAATTATTATGAGGGCATAAGAGGCTCGTCAAGCCCTGAGGACTTTGAAGTTTTGATGCAGTTAATCTACTCATATTTTACTCAAGTCAGAAAAGATCAAACTGCTTTTAATGCTTTAAAATCCAAATACGAAGGTCTATTACAGAATAAACATCTCAACCCTGAGGATGTTTTTGCTGATTCTGTTGAGATTTATTCTTACAATAATCACCCACGAGTTATTGTTGACAAACCTGAAAATATAAAAGAATTAGACTTAGAAAAGACCTTAGAAATATACAAAGATCGCTTTGCTGATGCCTCTGACTTCACTTTCTTTTTTGTTGGTTCAATAGACCCAAAAGTTATAGAAGACTTAGCTGAAAAGTATCTTGCCAGCTTACCATCTCTTAAAAGAAAAGAAAAAGTAAATGACTTAAAAATTGATTATATAAGAGGCATACATGATTATTCTATCAAGTCTGGTTTAGAACAAAAATCAAAGATTCAAATTACTCTTGTCAGCGATTATAAGTATTCAGTCAAAGCAAACAATGACCTCCAAGCTATGAACCTTATCCTTAATGAAAAGCTTAGAGAAAACATCAGAGAAGAGAAAAGCGGCGTTTACTATGTATATGCTTACCCTGAAATACGCTATTTTCCAAAAAGCCAATTGGCAATTCACATTATTCTTGGCTGTTCTCCGGACCGTGTTGATGAGCTGACTACAGCAATATATGAGCAAATAGACTTACTGAAAAATAATTTGCCTGATGAGAAATATATGCAGATTTATAGACAAACTATGGCTCAAAATATCAATACCAGCGTTAAGAGAAATAATTACTGGTTAAATAATCTAAAAAGCCACTATCAAAATAGTTTAAATCTAAATGACTTTATCAACAGCATGGACTATGTCAATGCTGTAAAACCTGAGAACATCAGAAAAGCTGCTCAAAAGTACCTTCAATATGACAAAAATAGAATGAGATTCGTACTTTTACCATTAGAATAACAATAAACTGACACATGAAATAAAAGACCCGTCGCAACGGGTCTTTTTTTTGTTACAATCTAACACTCTGAATCTGTGTTATTTAATCATCATTATTGTTTTTATTACCCACTTCAAGTCCACCGAAAATAACATTGGCATCGATATATAATATTTCTTCACTTTCTGTCTCAATGGAAATTTTCGCTTTATTACTTATTGATCCCAAAATAGGAAAGCCTTCAACTTTGACTTTCCAGCCATCTGGCACAATGATATCTATCCCGCCAAAAATGATGCTTACAACCAACTTTGCGCTATTTTCATATAGTTTTGCATTAGTTAGGTCGAGTTCTGTACCGCCAAAAATTACACTTACATCACCACCCTGAAATGTTTGAGATATTACCTTAATTTCAGAACCAGAAAAGACATTATGACTTATTATGTTGGTGTCTTCGATGATTTGTTTATTATCAAAATCACCAGAATTAGTATTATTATAACTCTTTATACATAGCTTTCTATTCCTCTTAAAATTTGAAGGCACTAATAACATAAAGCCATAACTGATCAAGATTGATGATAGAGTAATATATATCCAATTCATGCGGATATCATATATATTTGATATAAGCCACAACAAACCTATGACAATAATGAAAAAAGATAAAAAACTCAGGTTTTTTCGCCTAAATATGCGGTCTAAACCCCATAATATGAAAATTATGGGTAAATAGTCCCAAACATTAAAACCCACATACATTCCACTAAATACTGCTATACCAAGCAATATTAATACGACTCCAAAGAATATTCTTCCAGCCATTTGTCCTCCTTCAATTCTTTATAATTGAAAAATAATATGCAAATATCATGCCGTATTTTAAAAAAATAATTTGCATTGTGAACTAATTCTAATTATATTTAATTAAAATTTAAAATAAGGAGTCCTTATGACAATGAAAAAAGTAGAAGTTAGCGGCAAACTCAATAACAGATATGAGGTTCAAGTAAGTGCTAGAGAATTTACATTTGTTACCGATCAAGGCAAACCTATGGGCAATAATGCTGGTCCATCACCTGTAGAGTATTTACTCTTTGGCTTTGCTGGCTGCCTTGGCACAGTTGCAAGAATGGTTGCATTAGAGAAGAAAATTGATCTAAATGCATTTACTGTTAAAATCGAAGGTGAATTAGATGTCGATGTATTCATGGGCAAAAGCAAAGAAAACCGCCCAGGGTTCTTGGGATTAAAAGTAATATTGGACATTGATGCTCCTATCAGCCATGAAGAAAAAGTAGCGATGATGCATGAAATTGATGCTCGCTGCCCAATCTCAGATAACCTTTTAAACCCTACTCCTATCGAATTTATCGTCAACTAATTATTAGTCAGAACGCATAATTCTTCCTGATGGTGGCTTGAAAAAGTCACCATCTCTTTATTATAAAGAAAAATTCTTTTTCTTAACTTCTTGCTCTATCTCTTGCAAAAGGTCTGCCCATAAAGCATTACGGTTCACCAGCCCTTTTAAAGCATGAGCATTTTCTTGAGCAAGCTTTTTACTTTGACCCACGCTTCTTATTTCAGGATATTGTTTATTAGGGAACGTCCACTGTTTCAATTCCTTACTTGTACTGATCTCGCTCAGTTTAATACTCAACTGTGTATCATAAAAATACTGACTGACATTAGATAGTTTGCTTTGAAATATCGTCTTGACATCGACCTTCAATAAGTAATCAAAAGATGATAAATCAGCACCAGGACTAACAGAAACCACCTGATATTGAAAGCCCCGCTCTTTAAATGCAGAGTCAATACTCTGAACCAATTCTTCATTGTAATTATCAGACTGAATTAATACCAAGATTCTAAGATTCTGATTATAAAGTGGTGATTTTAATGTAAAGCTCAATGTTGGCAACTGCTCATCATAGCCTGCATTAGATGCAAGAAATATGTGATAATCTTGTTCTATAAATCGACTATACTCTGGTTTTATGCTAAAGAATCCATCTTGATTTGTTTTATACTTCTTTGTATCAGATGCTTTTACAAATACAGGTATATCTGGTAAATCTAACTCTTTATAGCCCAGATGAAAAAAAAGCTCTTTAGGAAAACGTTCATCGTTATTGATTAGTTTTAACTGCAAATGCCCACACAGATCAGCCCAAAGATTGCCATACTTAAAAACAGCTGCCATATAATTATCATATATGCTCTTATTGATTAAGCGACCAGAGCTTGCATTGATATATGCAAATTCATCTTGCACATTTTTCATGGCAATTATTTGCTCAATATTATACGAGATTGGCATCTTTGTCAGCTTTTCAAGCTTATTTGTCTGGCTAATATAATCTCTTTCCAATGCTCGTATATATTCTTTTTTAGAAAAAGGCACTTTTACATATGCAATATAGTACTCTATTTTATCCTCTCTATGCTTTTCCCAATAGGTTTCATCTGCCTTTAAACTCAGGCGAAACACACCTGCATAATCGATTTTCTTGACTATACTTGTTGTTTGTTTAAACTTTGTATCATTGCTATTTTCCAGTTCCTCAATGTGAATGCTGATTGCAATTTGCGTCCCAAGGCTTTGGATAATCTGTGTCTGTGCATGAGATATTGCTGCATCAAATGCTTGCTGTAGATCGCCGCTGACGCCACTTACCCCAATAAAGAAATCTTCATTTCTCTTTTTTAACTTCTTTAAAGATTTATTCCCTGCTTTTTCAATCACTTTAGCTTGGCAAAAGCAAAATAGTATAAGCATAAATAATAATAAAGATGCTCTTTTCATCTACCTTCTCGCATTTTTATGATTAAAACGTACTCACCTTTGGGTAAGCTCTGGCAAACCTTCTCTCTCTCAGCAAGGCAAAACCTTAAAATCTTCTCTTCTAACATGGTCATTTTATAGCCCAAGATAATCTCTGTTTTATTGGGAAAAGCTCCACCAATAGCATCCAAAAGAGATTGCAATCTGTATGGCGTATCGAGTAAGACGATATTTGTTGAGTCATGGTATTTTGTGAAAAGCGCCTTCAGCTCACTCTGCCTAATCTCTTTCTTTGGTGATAAGAATCCAGCATAATAAAACTTCTTCATCGGTATGCCTGCAACCATAATCAAAGTCATCAGACTGGAAACTCCAGGTATAGGGATGACACTAATGCCAAATTCTGCTGCCCTTTGCACCAATTCAACGCCTGGATCTTCAAAAGACGGTGTGCCGCAGTCTGATACCTGTGCATACACCTTTGCGCTCATAAGCATCTCATTCACCAAGCTCTTTATCTCTTCACTCTTCGTATGTTCATTCACCTCGATTATCGGCTTATTTACCCCTATTGACTTCAAGAATCTTGCCGTCACCCTTCTCTCTTCGCCGATCACTATATCGGCAGATTCAAGCGTTTTGATGGCACGCAGTGTGATATCATCAACATTGCCAATAGGTGTAGCCACCACATATAGAACTGATTTAGGCATCTTCTACCTTTTTTCTCTTTTTCATTACAATAATTGCCCCTACCACAGTAAATATTAATGATAAAGATAAACCTATGCCTGCCATTATTATGCTCTTTTTATATGTTTCTGCCACAAATCTCATCTCTACAAGATGTTTACCAGCAGGTACTTCGACTCCTCTGAGCGCATAATTTGCTGGATATATCTTGCTTTCCGCACCATCAATAAATACCTTCCAGCCTGCGGGATAATACACCTCAGAAATCACCATAAAGGAGTTTACGGGGCTATCTGTCTCCCACTGCGTCTCATGTAAATCTCTCTTCAGCATTTTTATGCTGGATGAGTCAGAATAAGCAAATTCCTTTATCTCTTCTTCTGTGATCACTGTCATTGCTGGATCAAAGTCAAGGCTATTGAGTCTCTTGAATATCTGCTCTTCATCTGCAATAAATTCACTCTTTTGCACAAACCATGCACGTGGCAAAGCCTCTAAGTTTTTGTAAACATATAAGCCTTTTATCTGATCAAAATATACTTTTTCTAAGTTTGGGAATGGTAGCTCATGTGCAAAAATCAAATATTTCGTATTAAACATATTGATGACATTCCAATTTAGAGGAATTCCTTTGATAAGCTCAGCATGCAATGATTTGTCGAGTATATCTTGATATCTCTTCAGCTTAGCCCCATGATATCCACCTAAACTCTGATGATTATATGCCCAACGAGCTTGCCCAAATTCGTTTGCCAAAGGGAATACGCGATAGATTTCTTTATCTTGTAGTAAAAAATCGTCAACTGCTGTATTCTCAAGCACATCATAAACTGTTTTCTCTTTGACTAAGCCCTCTGCTTTTAAATGATCTTTATTAACTAATGACAAGTCCACAACACACAGTACGATTAAAAGGCTGAGCATTATATACTTATTAATCTTCTTACTTAAAAAAGCAATAATAGACAGAGTGGCAAGGATTAAGACAACGAATGACTGTATCCCGCTCTTAATCAGTAAATCAAGTCTCAGCTCTTTTAAATAAGCTATCTGAGCGGGTTGATACTGTTGCAATTCATCTGCTCTTATAAAAGGCATTCCTGCAAATATCTTTTTCCCTATTAAAAATATGATAAAAAAAGCAATCGCTGCATATAATGAGTACTTTAGAAAGCCAAACATCTTCTTATTATCGCGATTTTTAACTATATAATCCAAACCAAATCCCGCCATTACCACCCAAGAAAACTGCACCAAAATCAAGATCATTGCTGGCACACGGAACTTATTAAAGCCAGGCAGGTATTTAAAGAAAATATCATATAATAAGGGAAATTCTTTCCCAAAAGAAAGGAAGATTGCCAGTAGAGACCCAATACCCAAAGCAAGCACCAATTTCTTTCTCACAAAAACAGCTGATAGTATTGCTAAGAAAAGAATAATGATACCCACATACATAGAAGTTTGTGTAAAAGACATCGGACCCCAATACATTGGTGAAATACCACCATAAAACTTTGGTACAATAAAGCTCAGCACCTCACCCACACCAAAAGACCAGCCAGTTGCATATTCCTTACTCAAGCCTTCACTACCGCCTCTAATCGTATACTCGCTGTATTCTGCTGTATTTAGGTATGGATTACTAACTGCCAGTCCTGCCAATACAAATGAGAACACTAATAATAATGTATAAAAGCTAAAAGCCTTCATCTCTTTTTTTCTTATTGCCTCAATTGCAAAGACCACCCAATAAACAGCTATCAATAGATAGGTATAGTATGAAATCTGTGGGTGATTCTCTCTCAACTGTTGAATAATAAACATTGAAGCCAACCCCAGCCCAAGCATATTTCTTTTTTGTCGTAGATAATCAATGCCCCAAAAGATCCACGGAATATACATAATCGCTTTAAATTTAGTATTATGTCCTATTTCTATCAAACCAATAAAGTGGCAAGAGAGTGCAAAAGCAAGTGCACCAAGCAGTGCCACCATCGGGTCTAATTTTAGATGATTGAGCAAGATATACATGCCAATGCCGCCAAACAATAAAAAGAGTATACGCCAATTTATCACCCATTGAAATAGCGCAAATACTCTTTCGATAAATGGATATTGATTGGGAAAAGAGATAAGATAAGAGGGCATGCCTGCAAACATATTATCAGTCCATTGCGCTTTAAGCCAATGGTCTTTATTGTACTCAATAATCTGTTCTGCCGAAGCTCTCCACTGTATAGTATCCGATGCAGGCGGCGCATATCCCAAAAGAGCTATTTTGAAAAAGATCGCTGTCACAATTATCACTAATGATGCTATCATAATCAAATGCATAGTTTTTGTATTAATCGTTTTCTCGTTTGCTTTTTGTAATATCACTTGTTTTTGCTTTTTTTTCATCCTAATCAACTCCCATCTATCTTGATAAATCACTTTTATCAAATATCATTTTTTGGTCAATAGTTTTTTATTAAAAATGAGATTTCATGACATTAATAAAAAAATACACCCCCACTATATATATTGGCAGGACAAAATGCTGTTTTTAGAAAACTATTTTCACCCAAAACAGCAGATGCCTAATAGGAGCAGATCTACAGGTGTTTTTTTAACAACAGCTATCTTTTTTTTAAAGAATCAAGCAAAGATCTTACTCTTCCACACTACCCCAATAAAAAAAGCCGACCTTTATACAAAGCCGGCTAATCTTTTATAATAATAATTCTTATAGAATATTAAATGGATTATCTTCAGGGACACCTTGGTATTCATCATTTGACTTGGAGTAGTTCTGAGTAAGGTTATCGCTGTCTGATTGTCTTCTTTCTCTTCTTGGTTTAGGCTCAGTTTTTGCTGGTCTTTCTTCAAATTCTGGCATATTAAGAGGGTCAAGAGAAATTCTACGTTTGCTCTCATCAATATTTGATATTTTCAGGGTTATTGATGATCCAATACTGCTTGCATCGAGCTTCATCTTTGCTCTGGAAATTTTAGACTTTGGTAAAAGTCCTACTAATCCATCTGAAATCTTTACATAAGCACCATATTCATTGACAGATTCAATAGTGCCATCAACTTCTTGATTAACTGCAAATAGTTCAGAAATTGTATCCCATGGATTGCTTTCTAAGTCACGAATAGAGAGTGATATTTTATTTTCATCTTTATTCAATTTAATTATTTTTGCTTCTACTACATCACCAACATTTAATACATCAGCTGGATGCTTGATTCTCTTGTAGGTGATAAAAGTCAAAGGAATTAATCCTTCCACGCCTGGGTTGATCTCAACAAAAGCACCAAATTTCTCATTTCTAAGCACTTTACATGTTACTACCATGCCTTCTGAAAGCTCATTTACAGCGGTAACCATAGGATTTTCAAGTGTTGCTTTAATTGATAAAGAAATTCTATCTTCTTCTTTACGGATTACTTTTACTTTAATGGTATCGCCTTCTTTCAAAAAATCGCTTGGCTTTTCAATTCTTTCCCAAGCAAATTCTGAGATATGTAAGAGCCCTTCAACACCATTTAAGTCGACAAATGCACCAAAACTTGTTAATCTAAATACTTTTCCTTCAATGATATCACCAACATTGATCCCATCAAGTCTCTTATTTTTCAGGTCTGCTGATTCTTTAGCAACTAAATTCTTTCTGGATACGATAATATTATTATTCTTTTCAAATTCAATAATCTCAAAATCAAACACTTTACCGATATAGTCCTCAGGATTGACATTCAAAAACACTTCAATGTGTGATATTGGGCAAAAAGCTCTGATACCTAATACGTCTACTGAAAATCCACCTTTAACAGCTTGAGTAACCTTGCCTTTAACTGGAACATTATTATTAAATGCTTCACGGACCAAGTTTTTATTACCATGTGATTGATTCAAGCTTTTTGCGATCTTGATTTCTTCATCGCTAAGTTTTACGACAAAACCTCTTATTTTGTCTCCTATTTTCAGTTCAAGCTTTCCGTCTACAAAATAATCGCCTACTTCTGCATTAGCGTCTTGTTTTTGTCCAATATTAACAATAATATGAGATTCGGTAATTGAAACGATTTCGCCTTCTATTACATCGCCTTTTTTAATCCCATCTTTCATTAGATTAGGATTTTGTTTAAGCATTTCGCCGAAATCTTCCATCTCCTGATCTATATTATTCTTTTCATGCTTTGTGTCTGACATATCTTTTTTATCTCCCAGAGTTATTTTTCATATTTAAATACCATTATTTTAAACTTAAATATATTGTCCATTGTTTTTTTTAAAAATTACACTTTTTCTCGTTTTTTTGCTATTTTAAGCATCTACAAATAATGATGGCTATATTACAGTGCATTGAATTTATTATTAACAATGCCTTCCTGGTTGATATATATTGTTAAAATGCAATTAATTAAAAACTATTTCTAAAAAAGTTTACGTTCTATACTAAAAAAAATAAAAAAATATTGACATTCTAAAAAGCTCTTGTATACTAAATATGAGACTTTTGATTTAGAAATTTACAAAAAAAGTGAGAGTATAATACCCTAATTTAAGCTAAATCTGTACTTTTTTGTCAGAAATCTATGTATTTTGGAGCTTTTTTACCTCCCTTTTGTTGGTCTATCCAAAATTTGGACAGACCTCTCCTATGCACTAAGCAAAACAAACAAATTTAAGGCTCCTTACAACATTATGAATGATACAATTC
>JAKPKU010000182.1 GCA_029553545.1 Candidatus Cloacimonadota bacterium | reverse complement strand
ATCCACCGCATTTACATGGCTTACTAAGTTTTCTTGTTGTAAGATATGACCCAATGACGCATACTACAAATATCTCTGCAGCAGATAGGAGTAACCATGTTGCGATTATGTAAAGCCCTCTCATTCTTCCTCCTGAGCCTTGCTAAATTTGAACATATTTTTAGCTATAAGTTCTTTTTTCTCATATAGAGTTGTAATCAATTCTATTACAATTTGTTCTGGAGGCTTATTTGTTTTTATAATAATCCTCTTTTATCTTTTGAATTAAGTTACTTATTTCAATATTGTATCTTATTCCTGAGTAAATGCTTACTATGTTGTTTATGTTTAAAAGCAACCTTTTGCTTGTGCCTGCATAACATGTAAGTTCTATGAATTTCATTCTTACTCCTGCTTTTTTAGCTCTTTCTTTTTAATCAACTCTTGCACGGCGGCGATCGCGGACTTCATCTCATCGTATCGTCTCAGCTTTCGCATTCTTCCTCCTTCTTGTATTTTATTCCACAGTAATCCATTACCTTTCCACAACCAAGTTTATTTATGCAATAATCATATATTTGTGGATGCGTATCCTGCATAAGTTGAAACCTATTTGGGTACTTTTCTAGGTGGACACCAAACATGCAGAACATGCAACCAGTGCGGTCATATCCCATATCGTATATTCTTGAGTATGGAACATTAAACTTGTGTAGGTAATCCCATATGTCATGTTCCAGCCAAAAAGACAACGGTGTTGACATTGGGTTCTTGGCGTCAAAAGCATTGCATCCCTTGATTAAATAATGTGTTTGACGTAGTCTTGATTCATGTGCCATAGTGCCAACAATTGGCTTGTTTCCAGATTTAGTTTGATATCTTTTGAATGGCAATTTTTTCATAACATTACAACAATAAGGGCTTATTTTAATGTCAGAATCAATTAAATATTTCCATTTTTCAGCCAATTTACCATTACCAGCATTATTACCATATAGTCTTGTGTTTAGAAGATATTCAGATTTAGTATTTCTAATTTCATATATTTTTGTTGCCACATCTTTGCTGATAACTGGATAGCCATGCTCTTCTATGACTTTAGTAAATGGTTTATTTGGTCTCACCCAAACAATGTTGTCTATTGACTTAACAAACTCTCTTATTTCTGGATATTCCAGACCGGTGTCGGCAAACACCCCAACTACATCTGGGTATAAACTTCTAACCAAATGAAGCAAAACGGTAGAGTCCTTGCCGCCAGAAAATGAGACATATACTTTGCCGTCGAAATGCTCATACCACTCTTTAATGCGTAACTTAGACATCCTAATTTTCACGTCAAGTGGCAAAGACTGTTTTTGCTTTAATTCATAGGGTAAAACTTTTAAGTCCAAGTTAAACCTCCCCTTCACTGTGAATCGTTCTCGTATCGTTTCAACACCAATTCTTCATATTCGGCATCTTCAATATCAATAACTTCTGCA
>JAKPKU010000181.1 GCA_029553545.1 Candidatus Cloacimonadota bacterium | reverse complement strand
ATATCCCGTTATCGAGCGTGCAAAGATGCCTGAATTGCCTATAAAAGATAGAATTAGCAACTTTGCAGAAGTAGAATTGGGCTTTACTGAAGAACAGGCAATCAAAGAAGCTAATCGCTGTCTTGAATGCGGATGTCAGGTTAATGAGACTTGTGCGCTGAGACAATATGCCAGCGATTACTTGGTAGAAGATATAGTCTTGACTGGTGAACAAAACAGGCACCCAATAGACGATAGCCATCCATTTATCCGCCGTGATAATAATAAGTGTATTAATTGTGGACGCTGCATTCGCATATGTTCAGAAGTGCAGGGTGCAGGAGTTTTAGGCTATATCTATCGTGGTTTTACAACTATTGTAGCACCAGAATATAATGAATCTCTGACTTCAACGAGCTGTGAATCTTGTGGCAAATGTATCGCTGTTTGCCCTGTTGGTGCACTTACTGAAAAGCATACAGAAAAGAAAATAAGCCCTCTCTCAGGAGAAATTACTTATCAAAACTGCGTTTCATGTGGTTTAGGCTGCAAGATAAGAGTTGATTCAGCAAATCAAGTTATTCGTATTATTTCTCATCCAGACGAAGAACATGAGGATTTTAATGGCAGAAACTTATGTTTCTATGGTCGCTTTGGTTGGCAAATCTTTTTCCAAAAAGAAAGAATCTGTAAACCGATGCAGAAACGCGATGGTAAATGGTATGAAATATCAAATAGAGAAGTTAAAGAAATATTAAAACAACAGCTGCTCATGCACCCAAATAGGCATTTCTATATCAGCCCGGAGCTTTCAATTGATGAGTTATTGATAGCCAAAACTATTGAAGGTACAGGCAAAGCAAGTGTGAGCACACTGTACAATTACCAAGATTTTACTGATGCACTGATAAATACAAACTTCAGAGATTTGAATATCTATAGACTAAATCAGGCTCATACAATTGTCATTATTGGTGAGATATCGCATACTTTAAGGACACTTTGTCGCACAGCACAAAGAAAAGGCACAAAGTTAATCTTGATAAAGCCCCGTGAATCGCGTTTTAACCTATTTGCCGATGAGATATGCAATTCACTAAATGAGATAAAGATGCCTCTGGATAAGAAGACGATCTTCGTTTATAATCGAAATTGTATCGATGATAAAGAAGCACTTGAAATATGGAAAAAATCTACTGAAGTATGCGATTTTGAAGGACCTTCTGGAGTTATTGTCAACTCATATTGGGATAATCAATCAGGGCTCGCATTATTTGATTTTAAACAATCTATTAATCATGAAAGCACTCTAAACTTTTATTGGAATACAGATATTTCAGAAGCAAATGACTCTTATAATGTCTGTCTCTCATCGTATTTTGATTTTAATAATAGCTATGATTTATATATTCCAACACCGTCATACCTCGAGATAGATGGCTTTGCACTGACAGATGATGGCAGAACATCCGTGTTCAAAAACCCAACCAAATCGAGCCTCTTTTATTTCTTATTAAATATCTTCTATGAATCTGGGATCTTGCATCCAACCCATGCAGAACCAAGCCTCTGGAACAATAAAGCAGAATTCTTACTCAAAAGCCGCACTATCGTGCATAAGAATAAGCAATGGCTCAAAGATTATTTGGCTTCTGTCACTGTTGAAGGCAAAAAACAAGATACGCGAGATATTAGGAAAAAGAAAATCAAGGAACTATATCAGACAAGTAAAATAAACAGTAAAAAATAATTCTGGTTCACTGTCTTGTAGAATATGAAACTGTAAGTCTAAGGCTATAAACCCAAGTGTGTTGTCGTATAGAATAAGTTACAACTACCTTTAAAAAAACCTTTCACGAAAGTGAAAGCTCCTAACCCGCAGCGAAGCGAGGACCCTAACCTTCGACGGAGTCGAAGTACCTAACCCGCAGCGAAGCGAGGACCAAAACAGTGTGTTGTTAAAAAAAGAAATGTAAAATTAGTGTTTGTGTACCATGGAACAGTTTGTCAAAGACTTTAAACCTAAGTGTGTTGTAGTGTGTTGTAGTGTGTTGTAGTGTGTTGTTAAAAAAAGAAATGTAAAATTAGTGTTTGTGTACCATGGAACAGTTTGTCTTTTGTCGCCGTGTGTTGTTAAAAGTGCGTTGCTAATGAAAAAATAAAGATTGACAACATTTAACACATAAACTACATTGGCATAAAAATCATGTGTGTGTGGGGTGTTTATGGCTGACAGTAATTTACGTGATAATTACAATCGTGGTTGTGTTGGAGATTTTTTGAAGGAGAAGCTGGTAGAGGGGGCTGATGTCTCCATTGTTTCAGCGTATTTTACCATTTATGCGTATGAGCAGATAAAGGACAAACTGGCGCAAGTCAATGACTTGAAATTTCTCTTTGGTGAGCCTACATTTCTTAAGTCAGTAGATCCAAAAAAGGCGATTTACCGTAAATACTCAATTGCAGATGAAAGACTGGTCATCTCACCCGAAGATACTCTGTATCAGAGGAAGGTTGCCAAGGACTGTGCCGCTTGGATGAAAAAGAGTAAAGTCCAGATAAAGTCCATGGTCAAGCCTAACTTTTTACATGGCAAGATGTATCACGTGAAAGAGAAAGGTGGGGTAGAGCAGGCTATTGTTGGTAGTTCGAACTTTACTGTCAATGGTCTTGGTCTTGGTGGCTCGAAGAATATTGAATTAAATGTTATTGTTGACAATGATCGCGATCGCATGGACTTGAAAGCCTGGTTTGACGAGATCTGGAATAGTGATGAAAAGACAGTTGTTGATGTTAAAAAAGAAGTTTTGAAATATATCGAGCGATTGACAAGAGATAATAGCCCACGCTTTATCTATTTAAAGACGCTGTATCATATGTTTGAAGGTCAATTAGACGAACAAATCCTGCCTGAGAGCTCTCATCTTTATGACAGTGTGATTTGGAAAGAACTCTTACATTATCAAAAGGATGGTGTGAAAGGGGCGATTAATAAAATAAATAACTATGGTGGTTGCATTCTTGCCGATAGTGTCGGTCTCGGTAAGACTTATGAAGCACTCGCTGTGATCAAGCATTTTGAATTACAGAATGCTAAAGTCTTGGTGCTCTGTCCCAAAAAACTGTCGGGAAACTGGACAATTTACCAAGCCAGTCAAAACAATGGACTCAATCCTCTTAAAGATGACGCATTTAGATATACAGTGCTCTTCCATACAGATATGGGTAGAGAAAGCGGCGTCTCAAGCGCAAATGGAATCTTGTTAGAAAACTTTGATTGGGGTGCATTTGACCTCGTTGTCATTGATGAATCGCATAATTTCCGTGGCAATCCAATAGAAAGGGATGGCAAGAAGAACCGTGCTAAGTGGCTTTTAGACAAGATTCTCAAGGGTGGCTATAATACCAAAGTGCTTATGCTCTCTGCCACACCAGTAAATAATAGACTGTCCGACTTGAGAAATCAGATTAGCTTGATTACGCAAGGCAATGACAAAGCTCTGTCTGAAAAAGAAAATATTAAAAGCATCTCTCAAACTATTAATCAAGCTGATAAACAAGTAAAAGAATGGTTAAATGAAAAACCCGTAAAAAGTAAACATGCCTTGATGGAGAGATTCGATGCTTCATTTTACAAATTACTTGATATGTTAACTATTGCGCGTTCACGCAAGCAGGTAAAAGAGTTTTATGAAGCTCATCCGAGAATTAATTTTTCCAAAAGAGAAAAGCCTGTTGATATATCTTCACAAATAGATTTCGTGAATACGACACTCAGTTATAATGATATTTTTACGCAAATCCTCGCTAATAAACTCTCTATTTACAACCCTTCTAAATACCTTTATGAAGACAAGAAAAATGTTTACTTTGACAAAGACAATGATTACACATCTCAATATCAAAGCGAGTTTAACTTGATTGGGATAATGATAACGAATTATTTAAAGCGCTTGGAAAGTTCAATTAACTCCTTTGCTATCTCTATCAAGAGGACTATTGATAAGATAGAGAAACGCGAAAAGAAAATCACCAAATTTCAAGCTAAAGATAATCCATTTAAAGATGAAAATATTATTGAGTCTATTCTACCTGATGAGGATGAAATGGATGAACTTGAAGGTGAATCTGATGATTGGGAAGTCGGTAAAAAACTTGAATTCAAACTCTGCGACCTAAAAACTGATGAGTGGTTAATTGAGTTGAGAGAAGATAAACGGGCAATGCGTGTTCTCTTAGATATAGCTGAAAGTGTTACACCAGACCGCGATGCAAAGCTGATCCGTCTCAAAGAATTGATATCTGAGAAAGTCAATAATCCTTTTAATAAAGATAACAAAAAAGTGCTTATCTTTTCTGCCTTTGCCGATACTGTGAATTATCTCTATGAAAATATTAAAGATTGGGCAAAAGACGAGCTAAAACTCAATGTTGCCATGATAACTGGTACTAAGAATATGACAATGTTTGGCAGAAATGACTATGACAATATACTCACGAATTTTGCCCCTAAAGCGAAAAAAAGAGGCGATTCCAATTCAACAGATAAAGATGGTGAAATAGATATCTTGATCGCTACTGACTGTATCAGTGAAGGACAAAACTTGCAGGACTGTGACTATATGGTAAACTATGATATTCACTGGAATCCAGTCAGAGTAATACAGCGTTTTGGTCGTATCGATCGCTTGAGCAGCGAAAATGAAACAATAAAAATGGTAAACTTCTGGCCAGGAGAAGATATCGAAAAGTATCTTAATCTTGAAGAGAGAGTGAGAGCACGCTCTGCCCTTGTTGATGCAACAGCCACGGCTGATGATAATATCTTTGATCCTGATGAAGATTGTTCAAATATTAATAATCCTCGTAATGATCAATTGCGAAAACTGAAAGACGAGATACTGGATATCGATGATCTCGACGACTCGCTATCTCTTGTTGATTTGAGCACTGAGGGGCTGAAACTCGACCTGAGCGGGTTGGATAGCAATTATCGAGACTACCTCGCTGCTACGCCTTTAGGACTGTATGCAATAGCGCCTGCACCTGGCGGTGAATATGCTTCACTGGCGCAAGGGAGAGTATTTGAACAAGCAGAAAAGAGTATCATTAAACCAGGTATTATCTTTTGCTTAAGACAGATTAGTGATGACGAAGAAAATAAAAAGCAAAACCCATTCAGCCCTTATTATTTGGTTTATGTGCGTGATGATGGCACTGTGAGATTTAATTATGCCAATGCAAAACAGATCTTGAGAATATACAAACTGCTCTGCTCGGAAATAGAAAAGCCTATCGAAGAACTTTGCCAAATATTTGACCAAGAGACAGATAATGGAACTAAAATAGACAAGCAATCAGAACTATTAAAAAAATCTATCACTAATATAATAAATCTCTACCAGGATAAGAATAAGACGAGTTTAAATGATTCAAGAGACTTTATACTGCCCTTGATAGAAAATCAATTAAATGAGTCAAAAGACTTTGAACTAATCACCTGGCTAATAATCAAGTAAAGAGGAAATTATGAGAAATAAGATCAAAACGGCTATCCAAGCATTTACAAGCAAACCAATGCTCGCAGCAGCAAGAGAACTATTCAAGATTTTAGGCTATGAATCAGAAAGAGTGCTTATAGATAATTATGCAAACTTTGAGGGCTTTAAACGATCTAATGATACCTCAAGTTTTAAAGAAGACAAAGCATTGGTGGATGAGTGGCTGTCAATAAACCTCTTATTTCAGATTACAAGTGCTGAGCTAAATGGTATTAAACCATACGTATTTGAGCATAAAGTGAAACATAGTTTTCTCTTCATGTGCGTAGAACTTAAAGGACATGAGTATTCACGTACCAAAATAGCACAGATTAGCCGTGAGATCAATAAAGTTTATAAAATGCCAGTCTTGATTCTCTTCAAATATAATGATTTACTGACACTATCTGTGATGGATAAAAGAAAGAATAAAAACGATGATAATAAAGATGTTATATTGAAAATCACGATGATTAAAGACATCTCTATCGCCTCTCCACACAGAGCACATCTCGATATATTGTTAAGCTTATCGCTCGCTGAGCTAAGTACAGAAGAGAAAAAAAAGATAGAAAACTTTGACGATTTGCAGAAAGCTTGGGAGAAAGTACTCGATATTCAAGAACTAAATAAGAAATTCTACACCGAGCTATCCAACTGGTATTTCTGGGCGATCAATGAAGTTAGATTCCCTAATGGCACTCAAAAAGGTGATGATAAAGCTAAAGAGCAAAATGAAATGAATCTGATTAGAATGCTCACCCGTCTCTTATTTGTCTGGTTTATCAAAGAGAGAGATTTAGTGCCCCGCGAGTTATTCGAATTAGATCACTTAAATATGATACTCAAGCAAGAGATAGAAACAAAGAAAGATAGTGAGCGAGAGCCTCACGAACAGCAGAGTATCTATTATAAGTCTATTCTGCAAAACCTCTTCTTTGCTACACTCAATCAAGAAGTAGGCAAACGTGCATTTAGAAAAAAAGATCAAAATATGGGCGCTGATAATTTGATGCGCTATAAAGACACTTTCAAAGAACCAGATGCTTTTGCTCAATGGCTTGATGATAATGTGCCTTTCTTAAACGGTGGACTCTTTGAGTGCTTGGACTATCTGGATGATACACAGAGAGGTCCTCAGGGGGGCATTGTTAAAGTTAAGATAGATGGCTTTTCCGACCGTAATGATAATGTAATTTCAGTGCCTGATTATCTCTTCTTCTCAGCTGAAGAGACGGCAAACCTTGCTGATGACCTTTATGACACAAAAAAGAATAAAGTTAAGGTACACGGTTTAATTAATATCTTTAATAATTTTAAGTTTACCATTGAAGAGAATACGCCTATAGAAGAAGATATTGCCCTCGATCCAGAACTCTTGGGACGTGTCTTTGAAAACCTCTTGGCAACCTATAATCCCGATACAAAAGAAACAGCACGTAAGAAGACAGGCAGCTTTTATACACCGAGAGAAGTTGTGAATTTTATGGTAGATGAGTCTTTAAAGGCTTATCTCATCCAGAGCTTGGTCAAAGAGGCAAAGATGAAAGAAGAGGATGCAGAAGTAGGAATTGATTTCTTGATTAGCTATAATGAGAAAGAGCATCTCTTCGACCAAAACCAGGTTGAGGTCTTAATTAAGGCAATTGATAATTGTAAGATCCTCGACCCTGCTTGTGGTTCAGGCGCCTTTCCCATGGGTATACTGCATAAACAAGTACACCTCTTGCAAAAGCTTGACCCCGATAATAAACGCTGGAAAGAGAGACAGATTAAGAAAACTGAGAGTATAGAAGTTGCAGAGTACAGAGAAGAGGCTATCAAGGCTATCGAAACCTCTTTTCAAAATAAAGGAATGGACTATGGACGTAAACTCTATTTGATTGAAAACTGTATCTATGGCGTCGATATCCAACCAATAGCTATTCAGATCAGTAAACTACGCTTTTTCATCTCTCTGATTGTTGACCAAAAGGCTAATGAAAATAAAGAAGATAATTTTGGACTAAAAGCCCTGCCCAACCTGGAAACAAAATTTGTAGCTGCTAATAGCTTGATCAAGTTGGAAAAGCCAAAAGAGCAAATTACCATATATGATTTGTATCAAATTAAAGATCTTGAAAACGAGCTGAAGCAAATAAGACATAGAATGTTTTCCGCCAAGTACTTAAGGAAAAAAAAGGAGCTAAGAGCAGAAGACCGTAAGAAAAGAGAAGAAATAAAGAGTGAACTAAAAAAAGCTGATTATCCAGAAGGGAGTATCGATAATATTGCTTCATGGGATCCATATAATCAAATATGTGGTGCTGATTGGTTTGATGCACAGTGGATGTATGGTATTGAAGATGGCTTTGATATTCTGATAGGAAATCCACCTTATGTACAGTTACAAAAATTCAAAGGAAATCCTCTTCAGAAATTATACAAAGAACAAAACTTTGTTACTTATGATTCTATGGGTGATATTTATGGTTTATTCTATGAAAAAGGTATTAATTTACTTAAAGACAATGGTCACTTATGTTTGATTACTTCAAATAAATGGATGAGAGCAGGTTATGGTGAAAAATTAAGAAGATACTTCTCTGAACTAAATCCCAAAGTATTGATAGATTTAGGACCAGGAGTATTTAAATCAGCTACTGTTGATACCAATATAATGCTAATAGAAAAGAATGTAAACCAAAATAACTTAAAAGCACTAACCTATTATTCTGATTTAAAAAGTATTAATGAAGCGATGAGTAATGAGTCAATTATTCTGAATAAAGTGTCTCAGGATGCATGGTTTATAGGGAATTCTGCTGAAATCTCCCTAAAAGAAAAAATTGAACGCATTGGTAAACCACTGAAAGACTGGGATGTGAATATTTACCGAGGAGTATTAACAGGACTCAATGATGCATTTATCATCGATACAGCAACTAAAGAGAGACTCTGTGCTGAAGATCCAAAATCAGCAGAAATTATAAAGCCTATTCTTCGTGGTAGAGATATTAAACGATATAGCTATGAATGGGCAGGATTGTGGATAATTTTTGTGCCTTGGCATTTCCCTTTACACGAAGATTCGAGTATTCAAGGATCGAGTGATAAAGCAGAAAAAGAATTCCAAATTCAGTATCCTGCAATTTATCAACATCTACTTCATTATAAACCTGCTTTAAGCAGTAGAAATAAAGCTGAAACAGGTATCAGATATGAGTGGTATGCTCTTCAAAGATGTGCTGCCACATATTATAAAGAATTTGAAAAAGAAAAGATTATATGGGCAGATATTTCTACTATAAACCCATTTGCACTATTTGAAGAACTCATGTACTTGGAAGCAACAGCATATATTCTCACATCAGATACAGTTAACTTAAAATACTTGATCGCATGTCTTAACTCAAAAATTACATTCTTTGAATTTAGGACTATTAGTAATTCTCTTGATAAAGCCTTTAGATGGACGAAGCAGTATATAGAACAAATCCATGTCCCTATTATTACTGCAGCAAATCAGCATATAGCAGACCAAATGATAGAATTAGTTGAGCAAATTACCGCTATAAAAAAGGCTAATACAAAGGCAGATACCTCAGAGCTTGAAGGTCAGATAGATAGATTAGTCTATCAGCTTTATGATTTGACAAAGGATGAAATTGCGATTATTGAGAGGGAAGATAATTGATAGAGAGCTGAGAATTGAGAGCTAAACATTGCGTCTCAATTCTCAGCATATACTTCTTGAAAAATATGGAGTTTATCATAGAGGAGGTTAGTATGAAAGGCTATGCAGTGTATCTGCAATTAAAACAGATGGAAGGAATGCCTGTACGTGCCATAGCGAGAAAAACAGGTTTTCACAGAAACACAGTCACCAAGTATTTAAGAATGGATGACGAAGAAGCTCGTCAATATTTTTCACATAAAGTGAGCCGTAAAAGCGAGTTTGAACAGTACCGCGACTTCATCAAAATGGCTTATAAACAAGACCCAGAGATAAGCATGACCAGACTATATGAGATGCTTACTGAAAAATACCCTGAAATAAAAGCAGGCTATAGGTCCTTCACCCATCATATTAAAGTAAATAAATTGAAAAAAAAGTAGGTGTCAAGGGGCAGGTGTATTGACACGACCTAACCCAAATTATCTAACTCCAAGAGTGTCAATTCCCCTGTCCCTATTGATACGTAGGCGGCTTCATCGCATGAGACGAGCACAGCTGACTCATACATAAGCTGCTAAGACGCGGAGGATATTTATTCGAATTTTTTAAGACTCCTGGGTCTCCTTTTCAACTTACGTGGCTTTTCTTTAACTTCTATGCTTTATTTTTTCTTTGCATTTTTAATTAATGATAATTCTCGACATGAAGGATGATGTATCTCTTTTGTCTTTATATGTTTAAAACGATCATTTAAAAATGTCCTAATTTCGGGTCTAAATTGCTTAGTGGTAGATATAATAATCATTTTCAAATCAAGTTCCAATTTTTTCAATCTATCAGACAAGCAATCTTTTATACTATCCAGCTTCCATAATGTATCCCAAACCTTATCACGAATTTTTTTACCAGTCCGACCTTGAACAGGCAACCCAAAGATTTCGTACATTGAAGTTTGAAATTGTATAGGGTTTACTAATAATATTCGGTAAAGTCCATCACTTAAATCATTATCACTGTTAATAATATCTTTTAATGCTTTCTTTAATTTCACTCTTGGATCATTGCTATTTAATGGTCTTATTGGTGCAAAATCTTCAGTATATTCAGCCTTATGAGGCGATTCTAAGAGCACTACGATTGTTTTATAGTAAGGGTTCACATCTTCAGTTATTTCAGTATATCCGTTTTCTTTCTTTATTAAGCATAATGTATCATCTTTCACAGCTTTATCATAATGAAACATTTTTGATTTTTCTATCTTTTTTTCTGCTTCATCTTTACTCAAAACAACCTCACCGCTTATACTTTCTTTAATGATACGGCTCAAGTCTATCGTAATAACTTCTATCTCCCCACCTTCTTTTACCTGTAATTCTATTTCTAATACCATTAAACAGCTCCTTTATATTCGTTTGAGATAATATAGGCTAAAAAAACACTTTGGCAAGAGATATCTACATAATGCCAAAAAAAGCAAGCAGCTCAGTAGCCGTCTATACGCATAATTTTCATATAATGCAAAGTTTTTATAGAAATATATTGACAGATATTTGGGTATGAGAAAGATGTTTAAGTACTTGATAATAAATTGAACTATAGTTGCCTTTGGTTTTGAAAGAAAGGACGGATAGTATAAGGCAAGTAGCCTAAAAATAAACAAAGGAGGATAGATTATGAATAATCTTATCCAAGCTCAAACCCATGAGTTTTTGAGTCGAATTATGACCCTTTATAGTGGTCATAGCGACTCTATCAATCAGTTGGATGTCAGATTTGTTCCAACTGACAAAAAGCGTGTAATTGTAAAAAATCTGATTAAAAAGAGGAATGCTATCACCACCTATGAAAAAGTATGTAGTGGTGTTTTACCTATTGCAGACGAGTATTTTAAGTCTCAGGTAAAAAGCAAAATCAATATTTTAATCGAGAGAAAAGCCATATTAATGAATTATGGCAAAACTGAATTGGTCAAAGAGACTGATTCATTAATACATTTATTATACCTCTCTATGAACATTGCAAGCTTCTTTCCAAATGCAAAGTACTTTATCAGTCATAAGTATAATACCAAAATCATAAAAAAATGATTTCACTTATGATTAATATATAATACTTTATCATTGTCTTATATTATAGACTAAGTGTATTATATAAAATAGATTGCTACAATCTTATTGGAAAAAATAGATTCTACTATATCTCTGGAATCTGTTTTTTTGTTTTTCACAAATATTAATAGAAAATATAATTTAGAACTTATTTAGACCTCGCTTCGGCGAGGTTTATTTTTACCCCGCAGCGAAGCGAGGACCAAAATAATGTAGGGGCGAGCTTCGCTCGTCAGAAAGAAATAACGTAGGGGCGAGCTTTGCTCGTCCGGTTTTACGACGAAGTCGCACGTTTTGCTTCGCTGCACAACTAAGGATAGTTGTGGGTACGTTTAAAAAAAATCTGTCGATTTTTTCAAACGATACCCGCAGCGAAGCAAAAGCTCCCTCCAATTTCACTTCGAGAAATTGAAGATTGACTCTATTTACTTGTTCATAGTTGTCCATCGCACGTATACAAATAAGGCTAATTGTATTTACAAAGCCATATTATCGTGAATGATAGATTTCTTTTTGGCTTGTTCGTAGTTGTCCATCGCACGTATACAAATAAGGCTATTTGTATTTACAAAGCCAGATTATCGTGAATGAGAGATTTCTTTTTGGCTTGTTCGTAGTTGTCCATCGCACGTATACAATTAAGGCTATTTGTATTTACAAAGCCATATTATCGTGAATGATAGATTTCTTTTTGGCTTGTTCGTAGTTGTCCATCGCACATATACAAATAAGGCTATTTTTATTTACAAAGCCAGATTATTGGGAATGAGAGATTATTTAAAAGGAACCTGCTTCCTTATATATTTCTTTCACCAGAAAGAAATACCTTAAGTAAAATTCACGTGCAGCTAATTGTAGGTACAATTAGCCTTAATTGTACACCTTCGCGTACCAACTTGTTGAGACTAAAAACCTATAATCTGAACACCTTCGCGTACCAACTTGTTGAGACTAAAAACCTATAATCTGAACACCTTCGCGTACCAACTTGTTGAGACTAAAACCGTCAGCGACGAAGTCGCACGTTTTGCTTCGCTGCACAACTAAGGATAGTTGTGGGTACGTTTAAAAAAATCTGCCGATTTTTTTAAACGGTACCCGCAGCGAAGCAAAAGCTCCCTCCAATTTCACGTAGTGAAATTACCTACAGCAAAACAAAAATCAATTGATTTTTTACCTAACCTTCGACGCAGTCGAAGCACCTAACCTCTGACGCAGTCAGAGTACCTAACCTTTTCGGAGAAAAGTACCTCACCCGCAACGAAGCGAGGACCAAAACAGTGTGTTGTTAAAAAAAAATGTGTGTTGTGAAAAAAAAATCACCCCTAAACCCGCTTGTAGTAGGCATCTGCCGGTTTAGTTGAAAATAGTTTTCAAAAAACTCCGTTTTGTCCTGCCAATATATATAGAGGGTGTTGTTTTTTTTTCACACAATTCATAATTCCAAATTCACCGAAGCAAATAAAATAAATATAAAAAAACTTCATGCGCAAGAAGAATAAATAAAATCAAAGGAGGTACACAATGAGAGTGTACATGAAGAAGAATATCACAGCATATTCAGGTAAAGACAAGGAAGAGGATGTCGTTTACTCCTCACACAATTTAGGGAACGTTTGTATTGCAAAGAACTACACAAAACCAAAGTATACTGACCAACATGAGCAATTTAAAAAGAATGCTGAGAATATCAGAACATTATGGGTGGCTGCAAATTCAGCATTTAAAAACGATCTGACAATTTATGCTCAGATACTTAATATTAATTTCCCTGATAAGCTTAAGGCAACATCATATGCATTATTTGTGAAGATATGTTATGCTGCAGCAAAGATGTCAAGTAATCCATTGGAAAGTTTATCTTTAAATGATTTTGATGGTATAGGTGGAACTACTATCAGCGGTTTAATGGAAAATCAGATCTTACCTTATTTGAAAGGATGTGATCATTTAATTAGTCCAATCACTTAATATCGTAAAAATAATTAGCTGCTTTTGAGTGGCTACGACACTTAACCCCAGAAAGTAAGGCGGGCGGGAGGCGAGCAAAAGCTTATCCTCCGCCTGCCAATTAAAAAATAAAGGAGACAAAATGAAAATGGACAAATATATAATACTCTTACTGAGCATGCTGCCCTATGATAGGCTAATAAGACTATTAATAGCACTATTTAAAGATATAGCAAAAAAGACAGAAAATAAAGTCGACGACCGAATCGTCAAAATCTTAGAAGAATTAGTTGAGAATAACACGTGATAATACAAGATACGCATACAAATAATAACAATAAGCAGAGAAAGGAGATAATATGACAATGTATACAGCTTTTATTAATGCTGCTCTTATACCAGTGGTTTTAGCCGTTTTAGGATATGTTTGGAAAGACGTGACCAATCGAGTCAATTCCATTGAAGAGCGTACCATCAGAATTGAAAAAGACATTGTGCGAATTAGTACAATTTTAGAGTCATTGGATAATTAAAATATGTTAATTATAATAAACACGCATGTTTTGTTTGTACAGCAACATCAGCAAATATTATTAAAAAAAGAGATAAAAATTATTTGTTATTTTGCTCTTTTTATATATAATATAAGAGGTACATTCAAATATGTAATAATAGGTAATAATCGTGTTTATTTTTGTGTAAGATGGAACTCTGAATGAGCTATTCTGAGTTTTGTGCTTAATTCTAAATTAAAATAGGAATGTACAATATTTATTAAAACAAAGGAGACCACCATGGACCAAATTAAGGAACGCCACAAAGAGATTTTAGGGTATTTGAATCGAGAAAATGATTTTTATTTAATCACGCTACTGGAAAATATGGGTGAAGGGTTTACACCTGAAGAACTATTAGAGGCCAAACTAAAATTCGACGAAAATCTTAAGAAAGATGCTATACATCAGGTAGTTTTAGATACAAAAATCCCCATGACTGATCGAAAAGCATTATCTGAAGTTAGAAAAGAGTTAAATAATATGATCGAAAGAAAAGCTGTATTTGAGAGCTTGGGGAGAAATGACTTGGTAGTTAAAACAGAAGAAGATATTATTATAATGGAAAAGTATCTTGCTGAGTGTTTGGGCAAAAGATTCAAACTAAGAAGTTTCCCCACCTCCCAATCAAAGCTATACGATGCAGTTCGCAAAGCTATTGGTAGAAGTATAAAAAAAATCAAAAAAAAAGATGAAGCATTGGCAGAAGAGCTGAAAAATAGAAGGAAGATGAGCCCAAAAGTACATCTTACTGAAAGCTGATTTGGTCCTCGCTTCGCTGCGGGATAGGTGCTTTGCTTCGTAAAATTAATTGATTTACCAGGGTGCGTCCGAGATGGGCGCACCTACTTTATTTTCTGACTTTTTTCTCTCTTTTGATAATATCGTTTTTGTAGATCTTCAGGCTATCATTCAGGTCATTGGTTTGTAATATTATAAGGCAACGTTTTAAGCATTCTTGTGGATTGCTCCTTGTAGATAAATATATGCCATTAATAATTATGCTATCGCCATTTGGTTTTTCTGTGGTTAAATAGCCCGCCAGATCAGAATTTGGGTATATTTCCAATACTTTTGTACACACTTTCAGATATAGATCTTTCCAGTTTTTTATATAATGAAATTCACCAAAGATTTCAGCTCTTATTATTTTGGTATAGGTTGGGTTGAATGTCCTGAGATTAATAGGTCTTGCTAAGATAGGCATAATTGGCTCTGAAACTATTTGAGTGGGCGTGTTATCTAAGATTTCAACAGTGGTATGATCTTTTTGTTTAACAATATCACCTTCGTAAATCTTCAGATTATCAGTGAGACCATGGGCTTGTAGGACTCTTATACAATTCTTTAGTATATCACGTGCACTTAAGTTTGTAACTAAATACTTGCCTTTAATTATGACATAGTCAATGTTTTTGTTTGGTTTCTCTGTGCTTAAAAAGCCTGTTAGATCAGAATTTGGGTATATTTCCAATACTTTTGTACACACTTTCAGGTATAGATCTTTCCAGTTTTTGATATAATGAAATTCACCAAAGATTTCAGCACGTAATATTTTGGTGAATGTTGGATTGAATGTATTGAGGTCTATTAGCTTTTGAGTAGGTGTATAATCAGGGGTTTCAGCAATTGTGTCTTTGCTCTCTGTGCTATGAAGGTTTTTCTTTTTCAGTGCTCTATCCCAAAACTTTTCGATCTGGTCGATAGAGCGTTCTTTATTGCATTGCGTATAAATCAACCTTGAAGCAGCATCATACTTTGTCATACTATATCGTGGAGCATCCTTCTCTGCCTCGTGCATTACAGACACAATATCATCGATCAGGGCTTTTTCTTCTAATTGTCTTTGCCGATATTTTTCTCTATTGAATTTTTTGTCAAAGACCTCAGTGAATGTATTTATGATTTGTTCTATATCGTCATTCAAAAGATTGAGAGATTCGACGAGATTACTCGAAAAAGAGCCACCAGCATTCAAAAAATAGAATTGCCAGATAATGCCATCGGTGATAATGCTGATTTCCGATGCATCATAGTCATTGTATGTAGATAATTGCTCTTCATATACGCCAATATTATCAAGCAACTGACCAATATCTGCTACTTTGATATAGATATTAGGCTCCTTTGCCCCTAATATAAAGAGAGCAAAATCAACTGTGCCATTCTCATCATTGCTGATACTACATCTTGGGAAATTCTTGATAGGGTAATCGTAATAAACCTCCGCTGGGTTCCAGATGTCCCACTGTAGACTTTGCAATATCCTACTAATCAGTGCAAAACGTATCTGCCCCTTGTTTGTAAAAGATACATTATTGAGTTTGCCCTTAATATCTTCAATAATTGATAACATATGCGCCTCCAAATCTTATCTTGTAAAGAAAGATAGTAATTGTCAAGAAGTATTTTCACTTCGTGAAATTACCTACAGCAAAACAAAAATCAATTGATTTTTTACCTAACCTTTGACGAAGTCGAAGTTCCTAACCTCTGACGCAGTCAGAGTACCTAACCTTTACAAAGTAAAGTACCTCACCCGCAGCGAAGCGAGGACTTTTTGTACTTTCTAATTGTTTTTATAAGAGAGAAATAAGATCAGCAGATATTCATAAAAGCATATTTATGAAAATATTGTTTGACTGATTTGGCATAATAAATATACTTAGCTCAAATAAAAAAACACTATAGGAGTTAAGATGAATTTAAAATCAATGTATTCCAAATCAACAGCTACAATGAAATCTTCTTTGATTCGTGAATTGGTAGCTTCGACAAAGGGTATCAAAGGTCTTATATCATTTGCAGGGGGCTTCCCCTCGCCGCAGACTTTTCCTGTACAGGATCTCGCTGAAATATTCAATGAAGTAATCGATAGTGATGGCTGTGATATCTTGCAATATGGGGCAAGTGAAGGCGATAACTTTTTGAAAACTGAGATCAAAAAGTGGGAGAAAAAAGACTATTTAGCTGATGATGAAATCTTAATTGTTGACGGTGCTACTAATGGCATCTATTATTTCACCCAAACTCTTATTAATCCTGGCGATGTGATTCTTTGTGAAGGACCAAGCTTCTTAGATACCTTAGTCGCTTTTGAGGCTGCAGGAGCTGAAGTTGTCCCTGTGTCAATGGACGATGAAGGCATTAATATGGCTGAGCTTGATGAAGTGATCGCTAAACTCAAAGCAGAAAATAAGACAATAAAATTTATTTATACAATACCTGATTTTCAAAATCCAACAGGCGTAACTATGAGCTTGCAAAGACGACATGACTTGATAAAAACAGCTATCAAGCACTCTATCTTATTGCTTGAAGATGATCCTTATAGCCAATTGAGATATAAGGGTGAAAACATTAAAAGCCTTTATGCTATCGCAAGAGAAGATTATCAAAACTCACAAGTAGTAACCGCTGTAAAATCTTTTTCAAAAATACTTGGACCTGGCTTGCGTGTTGCCTATGTCTTAGCAGATAAAGAGCTTATTCAACCGATGATTTCTTGGCTACAAAAAGTTATTGTCAGCCCTAACTGTGTGGCTGAAAGAGCTGTTGCTAAGTATATGAGAGATGATAAATTAAATCCACATATCGAAAAGATACAGAAATTCTATGCACCTTATATGGAGGCAATGCTTAATGCTCTCGAAAAATATATGCCAAAAGAAGTGAAATGGCCTGAAATTGAGGGCGGTATCTTTATCTGGTTGACATGCCCTGAACATATTAATACAGATGAATTGTTTGAAAAAGCAAAAGAAATGAAGATATCTTTCATACCTGGAAGTAAATTCTATCCCACTAATCATGAAAGATTCAACTCTTTACGCTTAAATTTCTCATATCCATCAATCGAACAAATCGATGCTGGTGTGAAGGCATTGGGCGATTTACTAAAGTCAATGATCTAAACAATCACTTTTGAAAGAATATTAAATGAGCTTCAATCCTGTAGAATTGATCATAAAGAAAAGAAATGGGCATACCTTAAATAAAAACGAAATTGCCTTTCTGGTAAATAATTATGTTAATGGTAGAGTACCTGATTATCAAATGTCAGCCTTTTTGATGAGCACCTTTTTCAAAGGTATGGAGATGTCTGAAATAATTGATTTGACTGCCGCTTATATTGAGTCTGGCTCTCAAATAAAGTTTGCAGATTCTTTGCATACTGTCGATAAACACTCAACAGGCGGCGTTGGCGATAAGGTTACTATAGTATTAGCGCCAATAGTTGCAGCGTGTGGTGCATATGTGCCGATGATATCGGGGAGAGGTTTGGGACATACAGGGGGGACCCTTGATAAGCTCGAAGCTATACCAGGTTTTAAAACTCACTACTCAGAATCTGAGTTTGTACAAATGGTAGAGAAATGCGGACTGGCAATTATTGCTCAATCTGAAAAACTTGTGCCAGCTGATAAAAAGATTTATGCATTAAGAGATGTGAGCGGTACAGTCGAAAGCCGTGCCTTGATTACAGCCAGCGTGATGTGTAAAAAAATTGCAGAAGGTGCAAAAAACTTAGTAATAGACTTGAAAGTGGGCGCTGGTGCTTTTATGAAAAACTTAGCAGAAGCTGAGGCTTTGGCACATAGCTTAATTAATACTGGTACTGCCTTTGGACAGAGAGTTAAAGTGGTTTTTACAGCTATGAATTCACCAATCGGCTACAAAATAGGCAATGCACTTGAAATAATTGAATGTATTGATTATTTAAAAGGTGAAAAGGTGCCTGATTTAGAGATCATTACAAATGAACTTGCCTGCCAGATGTTGATTTTAAGTAATATTGCAAAAGATAAAAATGAGGCATTGAGCAAGATTAATGAAGTTGTCAGTAATGGTAAAGCTCTGGATAAATTTATCGAGATGGTCAATAACCAAGGAGGAGATCCAAAGATCGTTGATGATTACTCTCTTTTTGGAAAAAGCAAGTATAGACTTCCAATAATCTCTCAAGAAGGGGGTTATGTACAAAGTATCAATTCGCAAGAAATCGGCTATGCCTTAGTTGAGATTAACGCTGGTAGACGTGTATTAGAGTCGGCTTTGGACTATAATACAGGCTGTGAGTTTTACAAAAAGCAAGGCGATCGTATCGATAAAGGTGAAATAATCGGTTATGTTTACTGTGAAAATGACGAAGTTGGCAGAAATGTAGTCTTTCGGATCTTAAATAGCATGAATATTGCAGAGACTGAAGAACATTCAGAAGATATTATAATAGAGGTGATTTAAGCAATATTTTGACAAAAATATAGTGTTAAAAATCAAAATACTTGACAATAATTGTCAAAAATAATTTCGTGATTTATATTGTGTATTTTATTTATTTGAAAGGAGAAAAACATGGGAGTACCAAAAAGAAAAACATCAAAAGCAAGAAGAGACAAAAGAAGAACTCATGACGCTTTGACTATCCCAAGCTGGAGTAACTGCCCTAATTGCAGTGAACCAACCAGACCACACTATGTATGTGCTAAGTGCGGTTTTTATAAAGGAAAACAGATAGTAGAAGCGAAGCAATAATGAAGATCTCATTAGATGCATACGGTAGTGATAATTGCCCTTTGGCAGAAGTTGAAGGCGCAGTTTTAGCTATTAAAGAAAATGTGTGCGAAAAAATCTACTTAGTTGGCAAAGAAGACGAGCTGGCATCACACTTAGATAAATTTATCTATGACAAAAGTCGCATAGAGATAGTTCATGCGCCAGATGTAATAAGCATGGATGATGATCCAAGTGTATCTGCCCGTAAAAAGACAGATTCGTCAATGGTTGTAGCTTTGAGGCTACACAAAGAAGGGAAAGCTGATGCCGCTGTAAGTGCAGGCAATACAGGCGCAATGATGGCGGCTTCTCTTTTTGCTTTAGGACGAATTAAAAATGTGTCGCGTCCAGCGATAGCATTGACTTTTCCAACTATGCATGGACAGGAAATAGTTCTCGATGTAGGTGCAAATGTAGATTGTGAATCTCAGCACCTTGAACAGTTTGCTGTTTTGGGTTCTTTGTATGCCAAGTTTTCTTTTAACTTAGAATCTCCGACTGTATCTTTGCTTAATATTGGTGAAGAGAGTAAGAAGGGCAATGAGCTGACTAAAACAGCTTACCAGGCTCTTTCTCAGAATAAAGAAATAAATTTTATTGGTAATATAGAAGGAAAAGATTTGCTCAAAGGTGTTACCGATGTTGTTGTCTGCGATGGCTTTGTCGGTAATGTAATGCTAAAAAGCGTCGAAGGCGCAGCAATGGCAATATTTGATATGATGAAAGAACAAATGAAACATGATTGGGTGGCAAAGATTGGTGCCCTTTTATCTTATCCAGTATATAAATACTTGAAAAAGAAATTAGACCATTCTGAATATGGTGGTGCTTTGCTTGTTGGTTTAAATGGTATTTCTGTGGTTGCACATGGTAGATCTAATGCAATTGCGATTAAAAATGCAGTTAAATTTGCTGCAAAAATCTCCGAATCTGCCTTTATCGAGGAAGTTAAGGAGTATTTCGAAAGGAAATAAAAATGAGCTTATACAATGCAAAATTCGATTCTTTTGGTTCTTACGTTCCAGAAAAAATTGTAAATAACTATGATTTGGAAAAAAAAGTAGATACATCAGATGAATGGATCAGAACCAGAACAGGGATGTTTGAAAGACATTATAGCGCTTCTCATGAAGCTGCCTCTGACTTAGCTTTCCACGCTGCTGAAAAAGCAATTTACGGTTCAAAAACTACACGACTTAAAGATATTCAAATGATTATCGTAGGTACTATATCAGGAGATCATCCATTTCCTGCCACAGCATGCATCTTGCAAAAGAAATTAGGCTTGAAAGATATTCCTGCTTTCGACGTTTCTGCTGGCTGTACAGGCTTCATTTATGCAGCTGATATCGCCAGACATTATATCGAAACAGGTGCTTATGATACTATCCTCGTTGTAGGTGTGGAAATACTGACAAGAACGATTAATTGGGACGATAGAGGCACATGTATTCTCTTTGGTGATGGTGCAGGCGCTGCAATTATTAAGCGTGCAGAAAAAAATGATCTTTCAAGAATAATAGATTCAAAAATAACAGCAGACGCAACTGAATGGGAATTATTGATGCAAAAGGCTGGCGGATCACGCTACCCCGCATCACAAGAAACTCTGAGAGAAAATGCCCATACCATTTATATGGAGGGTAATAAGATCTTTAAACATGCCGTTCGCTCAATGTATACAGTCAGCTCTGACCTATTAAAAAAGAATAATATGGACGTCAAAGACTTGGATTGGATCGTGTCTCACCAAGCTAACTTGAGAATTATTGATGCATTGGCAGATAAGTTTAAAGCACCAAAATCAAAAGTAATTGTCACCATTGAAAAATATGCTAATACATCTTCATCCTCTATACCAATAGCCGTCACAGATGCTATAATTGATGGTAAAATCAGAAGAGGTGATATTGTACTGATAACCGCCTTTGGCGCAGGACTAACCTACGGTACAATCATATTCAGATATTGATTTACCAGCAAATGCTGGTATTGATCTGTGAAAGTAATTGAATGAAAGGTAAATGATATGGCATATAAAAATCAAAAAATAGCTTTTGTGTTTCCTGGACAAGGTGCACAATATGTTGGTATGGCAACTGATTTTATCGCAGAAAATAATGATTATAAAGATGTATTAAATCAGTTTAAAACAAAGTCTGGATTTGACCTCGAAGATGTCATAACAAACGGACCAGAAGAGACTTTGAAAGATACAAAATTCACACAGCCTGCTATCTTGTTTCATAGTATAGTGGCTTTTTTAGAATTACAAAAAAGAGTAAATATCAAAGCTGATTATGTCGCAGGACATTCACTTGGCGAGTTTTCTGCACTGGTAGCAAACGGCGTTTTGTCATTAAATGATGCCCTTTTTCTTGTACATAAACGTGGCGAATTTATGATTAAAGCAAATGATGGACAAGAGTTTGCTATGTCAGCAGTTTTGGGATTAGCACCAGATAAAGTGAAAGAGATTTGTGATAAGGCGTCAAAAACAGCTTTGGTAGTGGCAGCAAATTTCAATACACCAGTACAAACAGTTATTTCTGGAACAAAAGAAGGCGTAGAGATTGCGACAACACTCGCTAAAGAAGAAAAGGCAAAGAGAGTAATGCCTTTGCTTGTTGGTGGTCCTTTTCACTCACCATTAATAGCAAAAGCAGGCAAATGGCTTGAAGAAGAGATGAAGGAAATTGCATTTAATAAAACAGATATTCCTGTAGTCGCAAATATCAATGCATTGCCAGAAATAGACCCAGTAAAGATTAAAAATAATCTGATTGATCAAGTGACAAACTCAGTTCAATGGGTCAATACAGTCAATTATCTTACCTCTCAAGGACTAAATCTTTATATAGAATTTGGACCACAAAAGGTTTTGAGTGGTATGATAGCTAAAATTAATCCGGAAGCAAAAGTTTTTAATATCGATAAAATTGCAGATATTGAAAAAGTAATAAATGAATTGGAGGCATTGTGAAACGATTTGTAGATAGAGTGGTTGTTGTAACAGGTTCAGCACGTGGCATAGGCTTTACTATCGCAGAGAGATTTGCTCAAGAAGGAGCTATGACGATAATCTCTGATATTTCTGAAGAAGCAGTTGCTGAAGCAGCAAAAAAGTTGCAAGATCAAGGCTATAAGGCAGACGGCTTTGTGATCAATGTAACAGATTCTTCACAAGTTGAAGCAACATTTAAAGAGATTGTTTCTAAATACCAAAGAATCGACGTATTAGTCAATAATGCAGGTATAACTAAGGATACATTAATTATGAGAATGAAAGAGTCAGACTGGGATGCGGTAATTAATGTAAACTTAAAAGGCACATTTAATTGTACACAAAAGATTTCAAGACATATGCTGAATCAAAAATCAGGTAGCATTATTAATATTGCATCTGTAATCGGCATTATGGGTAATGTTGGACAAAGTAATTATGCAGCTTCCAAAGCAGGAATAATCGGACTTACAAAGTCAACTGCTAAAGAATTTGCATCACGTAATATTAGAGCAAATGCAATTGCTCCTGGCTTTATTGAGACAGAAATGACAGCTCAATTAAGCCCAGAAGTAGTAGAAAATTATGCAAAAGCTATCCCTCTTCAAAAGATGGGTAAGCCTGTTGATGTTGCTAATGCATGTATATTCCTTGCATCAGATGAAGCACAATATATCACAGGTCAAACCATCCAAGTTGATGGTGGCTTAATAATGTCATAAAAATAAAAACTCTAAATGGAGGAAAGAATGGATATTGCAGCAAAAGTAAAAGAAATCATCATTGATAAGTTGGGTTCTGATGAAGCAGAAATTCAACCAAATGCACGCTTTATCGAAGATTTAGGCGCAGACTCATTGGATTCAGTAGAATTAATTATGAAATTCGAAGAAGAGTTTGATATCGAAATTCCTGACACAGATTCAGAAAGAATTAAATCAGTTCAGGACGCTATTGACTATATTAGCAAAGCTTTAAACTAATCAGTTTAGCTATTACTCAGTATTTGCTGGGTAATAGCTTTTTTTTTGCTACTTTTGAATAATTATTATTAAGTTAATATAAAATGAGGTAATTTATGAAAAGTCGCCGTATTGTTATTACTGGAATGGGTGCAATTAGTCCTATTGGAAACACAAAAGAAGAGACATGGGCAAACCTTTTGAAAGGTGTGAGCGGTATAGATAAAATCACTCTCTTCGACGCATCTGTTTATGCAGCACAAATTGCTGGCGAAGTTAAAAACTATGATCCATTAAACTATTTTGAAAAAAAAGAAATAGGAAAACTTGATCCATATACACAATTTGGAATTATTGCTGCAAGAGAAGCTGTGAAAGATGCAAACCTTGTGGCAGGGAGCTATGACCCTGAAAGAGTTGGCGTTATTACTGGTGCAGGCATCGGTGGAATGCTGTCATTCGAAGAAGAAGCTCGTAAATTAGTAGAAAAAGGACCTAAAAGAATTAGTCCTTTCTTTATACCTAAAATGATATCAAATATTGCTGCTGCTTATATTGCTATTGAATTTAATTTTAAAGGTATTAATTTTAACTGCGTTTCTGCATGTGCTTCTGCTAATCATGCTATTGGAACGGCTTTACGCTCCTTACAATATGGTGATATCGATGTCGCTGTAGCAGGCGGGGCTGAAGCAGCTGTAACACCTTTATCAATAGCAGGCTTTTGCTCGATGAGAGCATTGAGTACAAGAAATGATGACCCAAAAACTGCAAGTAGACCGTTTGATGCAGGCCGTGATGGATTTGTTATGGCGGAAGGCGCTGGTATGCTCGTACTTGAAGAATTAGAACATGCGAAAAAAAGAGGTGCAAGAATCTACGCTGAAATCGTTGGCTATGGTGCTACTGATGATGCATTTCATATTACTGCACCTGCAGATAATGGCGAAGGCGGTGCAAGAGCAATGGCAATGGCAATCAAAGATGCAGGCATAAGCCCATCTGATATACAATATGTAAATGCGCACGGAACTTCAACTCCATTGAATGATAAAAATGAAACTATTGCTATCAAAACTGTTTTTGGCGATCATGCAAGAAAGCTTGCAATAAATTCTTCAAAGTCTATGTTTGGACATACATTAGGCGCTGCTGCAGCCTTAGAGGCTATTGTTTGTGTCAATTCAATCAAAAATAGCATTGTGCATCAAACAATTAGCTATCAAACACCTGACCCTGATTGCGATTTGGACTATACAACAAATGGCAATAAAACTCTTGAGATAGAATATGCCCTTAGTAATTCTTTAGGCTTTGGCGGGCATAATGGTGTATTAATATTCAAAAAATATGAATAAAAACTCGGGCAGTATACACTGCCCAATTTTTATTATTATAACATGGAGATCGTTTGTTTTCTGTACTAAAAAAAATAATTAGTTTCCTATCAGATAGCTCAGATGATAACGCTTCAGACCATAGATGGCTGAATAAATTAAAAAAATTAGAAGAACAAATAAATTATAGCTTTAAAAATAAGAAATTGCTTTGGACAGCACTTACTCATGACTCATTTATAAGAAAAAGTGAACATGAAAATGGCGCTTCTTCTCCTTATGAAAGGATGGAATTCCTCGGCGATTCAGTGCTCGGATTAATCGTTGCAGAACACCTCTTTGCCCGCTTTCCTGATAAAGATGAAGGCGATTTGTCCAAAGAAAAGTCCAATATCGTGTGTGAAAAGTTTTTAGCATTAAAAGCAATGAATATTCATTTGGGTGAATATATCAAAATGAGCGAAGAAGAAAGAAGAAATGGCGGCGAAGGAAGAAAATCAATAATCGCTGATACAATGGAAGCGCTCATTTGCGGTATATATCTCGATGGAGGAATTGAAGCTGCAAGAGATTTTGTACATGAGTTTATTATAAAAGATTATGAAAAAGAGATGTTTTCAGTAGATTTAACAAACTATAAGAGTATTTTGCAAGAGTTTACCCAAGCTAAATATCAGTGTGTACCAAAATATCTACTAAAAGATGAGACAGGACCTGATCACCAAAAAGTATTTATGATGGAAGTATATATTATGTCCAAAAAATATGGTGAGGGGAATGGACCAAACAAGAAAGAAGCTCAACAAAAAGCTGCTTTATACGCATGTAAACGCCTAAATATATGTTGATCTATCCAGTATTCATCCCATTTCAAGGATGCCCTTTTCGCTGTATTTATTGTCAGCAAGAGACTATTACTCATACAAGTAAAGAAAGTGAAGTGCTTGCCTTGGATAAAATACAACAATTTATTAGGATACATAAAGATATAGATAAAGAAATTGCCTTCTTTGGCGGTACTTTCACTGCACTTGACCAAGATATCCAAACTGATTATTTTAATCAAATAAAGCCATATATTGATGAAAAAACAAGTTTTCGTATATCGACTCGCCCTGATTTTATCAATGAAGAAATACTGGAATTTTTGGCTAAGAATAAAGTAAAAACTATTGAACTGGGCATTCAGAGTTTTGATGATAATGTATTAGAAAAAAGCAAGAGAGGATATACAGCCTCACAAGCTGAAGATGCTTGTAATTTGGTCAAGAGCAAAGGCTTTGCATTGTGTATTCAACTCATGCCTGGGCTGCCAGACGATACAAATGAGAGCTTTGAAAAGACCATGATAAAGACTGTTGAATTAAAACCTGACTATGTAAGAATTTACCCTACAATTGTGATAAAAAACACACATTTAGAAACGCTTTTTCTTAAAGGTGAATATAAACCATGGAACTTAAATAAAACTCTCTTTGCTGTGAAAAATGCACAACAATTGATAAAAAAGAATAAAATCAAACTTATAAAGATTGGCTTACACTCTGATTTAAATGTGCAAAAAGATGAAATCGTGGCTGGACCTTGGCAACCAAACATAGGTGAAATCATTAATGGTATCTGCTTTATGGAAAGGAATTGTAAGGTTGATAAAACTATTCAAGAGCTTACTATTTCAAGATATGAGGCTTCTATGTTATTAGGAAATAAAAGAATAGTGCTTGATTTTTGTGAAAAAGTGCTAAAAATAGCAAAACCTGAAAAAATAATTGTTGACAAAGATTTTCAAAAAGGTTACTTTAACATTATGTATTAGTATTGGAGGAAATATGAAACGAAGATGGATTTTAATGTTGATTGCAAGCGCGTTGATTTTAACAGCTTGTAATATTAAAGCACCAGTTGCCCCTCAATGGGACATTAATTTTCAAGTCCCTTTAATGAATAAAGATTATTTTGCAAGCGACTTGATTGATGGAAAGAACTTTGATGTTACAGAAGATTCTGTAATGTATTTTTTTACAGATGGCTTTATTAACGGAGCTGATGTTAAAGAAGATGAATTAAAAATTTCAGCAAATGAGGAAGGTACGGGGTTCATTCCTATTGTTACAGGCACTGAGTACAATGTGTTACTCCCCTTAAAAGATCCTGAGGCTGAGAATGACGTTGAAATCGTGACGGCTGCTATTAGAGAAGGCACTTTACAAATTAGTTTTGAGAATACTTTAATTGAGTATATGCCAGAGATTACAGTTGAATTTGTAGAGTTAAAAGACCCCAATGGCGACTTATTTAAACACACATTTTATACAAATGAATTGAATGGTTTGCATGAATTTTCTCTTGAAGGTTATACTATTGAACAGGACGGTGATAACGAACTGCTTGAAAATCTAAGTATAAAAATCACTTATGAGACAAACCAAGATCCGAATCTCCCAGACTATATAGTCCTATCAAGTATAAAAATAAACTACGAACAGCCTATATATTTCAGTCAAATAAAAGGGTTGGTTCATAACGTGAAAATTGAAGCCGAAGACTTTTATACAGAAATAGATGTCGATTATCCAGATAATATTGAAAATGCACTGCATATAAACTCTCCCAAAGTTAAGTTTAAAATATGGTCAAAATTAGGATTTAATGTCTTTTTTGATGCCACATTAAAATCTTACAATTCAAGAACAGGTGAATCTCGCTTTTTTCATCTTGACACACGCACAATTGAGAGAGCTTATACCGAGGGAGATTCAGTCTTGACCGAGCTTGTCTTCCAACATTCAATAGAAACTATTATGGAAATAGCACCAGATAAATTTGAATTAGTTGATGCTGTTTTTACCGTTAATAATCCTGCTAATGAAATCGGTTTTGCTGGTGTAGGCGTAGGTTTTTCTGGTGATTATCGAGCAATAGTTCCATTTGATATTAGCTTTAATGCAAATGAACCAGTTCGACCAAAAGAGCTAATTGAAATAGAAATAAATGACTCAAATAGAAAAAGGATCAAAGAAAATGCAAGAGGAGTATCTTTTTCTGTAAAACTTAAAAACAATTTTACAGTAGGTGCATTTGTTAACCTATATTTGTGTAACTCAGATGATAAACAGATTGTATACGGCGATGTGCCCCCTACTAATAATAGCATTAAGCGTATAGTATTCGATGATAACTACGTTCTGGCAGGATCTCAAAATTCATCGTATGACGGAGAATTACACTTCTCAATAGATGAAGATGATTTGAAGCTATTCTCTGAAAATGAAAAAGTGTACTTTGGTATTCAGTTTTCATTTGAAGAAAATGATACCATTATGCACTCTTATGAAAAGATTAATGTGATCTCGAGATTAGATGTCAAGCTGGCGATAAATGGGGAAAAGGAGGACTAAAATGAAAAAGTTATTATTTATACTTGTATTGCTCTGTGTATCAATGCTGTATGCATTTAGTACTGCTTCTTCTATTCCTTTTGCTGGTAGCTATATGCAGAGAGCAACAGGCGTCGATGCTATTTATTGGAACCCAGCCAATTTGTCTAATTTACCAACGAGAGCGGAAATCACCGTTTTACCAATTTCTTATAAAGTCTATAATAATGCTTTATCGATTGATTTATACAATGAAATGATGGTTGATACCCTTAGTCAAGATTTAAAAGATAAATTTTTGAGTGAGATGAATGGTAATCTTAATATCAATATGGAAATGAATACAATACTATTTGGCTATGCAACCAGGTCATTTGGTTTGTCTTTTGGCACTTTTGTAAACACCTATGCAAAATTAGACGAGCATTATCTTGATTTAATTTTAAATGGCAATGAGTATGAAAGAGATTATTTCTTTACAAAAAGCAATAATGACGCAAGCTTTTTAGCAATGCAAGATATTACTGTGGCTTTTGGTGGCTATGAGCTGAATAAAGCCCTGCCAGATGTAATGAACTTCTTGCCATCGACCAGATACGGCTTTGCTATTAGCTTTCTATCAGGTGCATCAGGGAATATTGACAAATTTGACGGATTGTTTAAGGCAAGCGATGATGGCTTAAATCTTGATCAACAAGTTACCCTGCATTATGGAGGTGGCTTTGGTTATAAAGGTATGTTTGGCTTGTCAAGCGATTTGATCTCAACTAAAAACCAAACTCTGTCAGCAGGACTAACTTTAGATAATTTATTCGGAACTTTTAATAATAGTATTAGTTGCAAGGCTCATGAAGCAAATCTGACAGCTCAAAATGTCTATATAGTTCATCTTAATGAAGATTTCTTTGCAGAACAAGATACAAGCTACTCTATTGCGAACTTTTCAACTGATTTGCCTTTAAAGCTGTCAGGCGGGTTATTGTATAAGATAGGAAATCTTTCAGCATCATTGGATTTTTCCAAGTACTCTAAAGAGTCAGCATTTGGCTCAGATTTGGCAGACACTTCAGTTGGTATAGAGTATGAATTATTGGGCTTTATCCCATTGCAAGGGGGCTATTTATTTGGTAATGATTCTCATCCATCTGTATCTGCTTTTGGTGTAGGCTTACGCTATAAGTACTGGGATGGTGGGCTTGGTTTTCAATTCTATGACTCATTTGGCGGTCAAAGCTCCAAAGGGTTATCTTTTTCTGCTCAAATGGCATTTAGGTATTAATGGTATTTATTGTATCTGTTTTAATTATACTCGGTGTACTGATCTTTTATAGGTCAAGTACACCTTCTATTTCTTTAAAAAAGCGTATAATTTTGGCTATTATACGCTCTCTTTATGCAATAATTATATGTATCTTTTTGTTTAATCCAATTCTGCATTTTGTTAAGAATAAAAGAATTGATGATAAAACAGTTATTATTGTTGACGATTCGGAAAGCATGACCATTAAGCAGAATGGGGTCAAAAAAGCCGACCTAATAAAGCAGATAAACGATCAATTGGTCAACACTTTAAAAGCAAATAATAATAATTATGAAGTGTATAAGCTCTCAGATTATAATGCATTAAAGACCAAAAGCACGTATTTAATGCCTTTCTTAGAGTATATCCAGACAAAAAACTCGTATCAAAACATAAAGACTATCTTCTTTTTAAGTGATGGGTGGGTACATGACAACAACTTACAGCCAATAGCATCGTTAAATATCCCTGTGTACACCTTTAATGTAGATGCACCAGAAGATAATAAAGACTTGAGAATAGAAGATTTAAGATATAATAAGACTGCTTATCAAAATGAATTGACTACAATAAGCACATTGATTACTTCTAAAAACATAAAGTCAACGGCTCAGCTAAAGCTTGTCGTTGATGGGAAAACTGTGCAAGAGAAGAGTATAAATATTAGTACTGAGCAAACGATTGAGCTTGATTTTGAGGTAATGTTCAACAAGATAGGCTTAATTCCATTTTCCGTTGAAATTATTGCAAAAGACGATGTGTATCTTGATAATAATCTTATGAGCGGTGCAATTCAAGTCGTCGAATCAAAACAAAAGATTGCAATTATTAGTGATGTTTTAAATTACGATCTAACCTTTATTAGTCAGCTCTTTCATGATAGCAAGAGATATAATCTTGATATAATATATCAGAAAAGGAATCAATATTATAAAAACTCTAAGCCTTACAACTTGAATATAAAGGATTATTCATCGCTAATCCTGATCAATAATGGCACTTTAAGCTTTAGCACTAACGTTAAAGACGATATTATCAAAATGATGCAAGATAACTTTGGCATCATCTCTATTGGCTATCCAGTAAAGGGTTTGCAGGAGATATTACCTGTCACTCAATCAAATATTAAAGATGCATATAGAGGCAATTTCCGCGTGTCTGGGCAGGCAGAGCAGTATAAAGTTTTTGAAGAATTAGGTAAGAACATTCAGAATACGCCAATAGTCACATATCTTTACTTATCGATCATCAACCAAGGGCAAGCACTTTCCTTTATAGAAAATGAATCGGCATCCCCATGGATCGTGTATCGACCATATCTTAGTTCTCATATTTTTCATATCTGTGGCTTTGATTTGTGGAAATGGAAGACTATAACATCAACTGACGAATATGATAATTTCATGAATGGTTTAATCGATTGGGTCTCAAGAAAAAACAGTGAGAGATTCTATGCATATACAGATAAAAACTCTTATCTCTTTGGAGAATCACCAATAATCAAACTAAATGCTTATGATGAAACCTTTAATCCGCTTTCAAATATCAACCCCAATCTACAGCTAAAGATTGATAATAAACTGATCAAGGACGAGTTCTTATCTTTGTCTAATAACCAATACCAACTAAAGTTGGAGAATTTGAAGCCTGGCAAATATGATTACACTGTAATTCAAAAAGAGAAAATGTTGCAAACAAGTGGCTCATTTATTATTAGTAAAAAAGACAGGGAGTTATTTGAAATTGGGTTTAATCCAAATATGTTAGCAATGATTAGCAATCTTAGCAAAGGAAAATATATAACAGTATCAGAAATAAACGATTATCTACCAAAATCAGAACCTCATATTTTAGTGCCAGTTAAAACCGAAGTATTATTTTACCAAAAGTGGTATATCATTCTATTATTCATATTATTAGTGGCTACAGAGTATTTCTTAAGGAAAAAATGGGGCTTAATTTAAAGTATGAATTGCATTAAATATAAACAAAATTTAGCATACTTAAATAAAATACTTGACTAAAAACAGCTATTTTAAAAGATAAGATAAATTAATAATTTGGAGGAACAATGAAAAGGATCAAACTGATATTTGTACTTAGTCTGATGATTTCTTTGTTTTTTAGTGTAAATTTACATGCAAAAGGCAAAGAGCAGAAAATTAGAGGACAAGCAAAAGTTGACCTCAGATCTGCAAATCTATACGCACAACAAAAGAACACTGAAAAAGCATTAGGCTTCTATTTAAAGGTTATAGACGCTTATCCAGACCACGTAGAGAGTTTGTTTAACATTGCAGGTATTTATAACAATGAAGCGCTCGAAGAATATGACAAAGCAGATGAACTATATGCAAAGTCTGTTCAATACTACAAAAAAACATTAGAGACAATTGAAAGCATACCCGATTGGAAAGAATATGAACATTTTTCACAATACAGAAAAGAATCAATAAGAATGATTGCTAATCAGTGGAGTAGAGTGTTCAAAGACGCTTTTGATCTATACCATGAACAAAAATTTGATGAGTCAGAAGCTATACTTTTTGACTTAAAAAAAGACACTCCAGACTCTTTAAACATTTACCAATTACTTGCTGCAATCGAAGGTGAGAGAGGCAATAAAGATAAGCAACTCGAATACTTTGGCGTTTTATTGCAGAAAAACCCTAATGATGAAAAGATTTTAATCAATATTGCTGACCAACACTATCAAGCTAAAGAGTATCAAGAAGCAATCAGCTATTTTGAGAGATTGGCAACTATAGCACCCACAAATACTGAGTACCTTTTATTCAATGGTATTTGCTACCTTTATCTTGAGAATAAAGAAAAAGCTTTAGAAATATTTGAACAAGTACTGGTGATTGACCCCAATAATATCGATGCTTTAGCTAATGCTTCATACATCGTACAGGCAGCAGGAAATGACAAGAAAGCTATTGAATACATGAAAAAACTTTATCAGGTTGAAAAAACAGAAGATAATCTTACCACTTTATGTTATCAACTTGCTAAAGTTCAGAATTGGACAGAATTAATCGTTTATGCTAAACAGTGGCGCACTTTAGATAGTGGCAATAAAGAACCTGTTCAGTTAATTATTCTTGCAGCAGGCAATCTAAAAGACAAAGCTCTTCAACAAGAATATACAAATATTCTAAAAAAGATGTAATGCTTTTATATACAAAAAAAAGGTGAGATTCGTCTCACCTTTTTTTATTGTTAAAAGAAGTATTACTTTATAAGAATCTTTGCCAGTACCACGCTCAGATTACCATTCTTCAGATTTTTCTTCCAATGTGCTCTTAATCGTATTGCAGAAATTAGCTCTTTGCTACCACAAAGTATATATGCTTCACTTTGAGGGCATTTTTGCTTTAAGAAGTCTCCCAACTGATTGTATAAAATGCTGATAGCCTTTTGCTCGCCTAACCTTATGCCATAGGGTGGGTTAGCAATAATAATCTTATTACTTTCTTTTGGTAAATCTTGAAACTTTGCTATATGCAGCTCAACTCTGTCTCCATATGGCAAAGCCTCCAGGTTTTTTCGGGTAATTTCAATAGCATCTTTATTCTCATCAGATCCTTTTATTAAGCCATGATCAATTGGTATAATCTTTGCATTGGCTTTATCTTTTACTTCTTTCCAGAGTGCTTCGTCAAAGTTTGGTAAGTATCTCAAAGGCTTTTCATCTCGCAAGTATCCTGCCGGAATATTACATTTTAACATTAATGCTTCTGCTAATATTGTGCCAGAACCGCACATAATATCGTGCAATGGCTTGTTTCTATCCCATTCACTCAATTTAATGACAGTAGCAGCCAAAGTCTCTTGTAGAGGCGCAATATAGCTTATTCTCTTGTATCCTCGTTTATGCATACTTATTCCTGCCGTATCGAGGTAAATGGTTGCCCAATTGTCAGATATATGCAAGTTAAAATTAATATCAGCTTCTTTGGTTTTGAAATTTGGTCTTTCACCATACTTCTCTCTAAACTGGTCGCAGATAGCATCTTTGAGCAATTGTCCAGCATAAAGAGAATTATTAAATTTGCATCTGCTAACATTGGCGATAATACTAAAGTTGTCTTGCAAAGGGAAGAGACTTGTCCAATCGATGTTCTTTGCTTGTGAGTAGAGGTACTTTTCACTGTGGCATTGAAAAGAAATAAGGGGTGCTAATACCCTCTGAGACAAGCGTGAGGTGTAAATTATCTCGTATAGTGTTTTAGGTTCACACTGAATTCTCAGCCCACGGGGCAGCTCTTTGAGTATAGTTGCTCCCATATTTTCTAATTCTTCAGCAGCGTGTTTTTCAACAGAGCCAGCGACTTGAATGAAATACTTATTTGTATTAATAAATTCAAACATTTTTATTTAAAAGTGAAGAGAGCCAAAATCGGCTCTCTTCAGATGAATATTATGAGATTTAAATCTTTGCAATTTTAACTGCACAGACTTTAAATTCTGGTATTTTAGCTATAGGGTCTAAAGCTGCAATAGTCAGTCTATTAGCAGGTGCTTCATGGTAGTGGAATGGGATGTAAACGACACCTGGTTGAATACGACGTGTAACAAAAGCTTCGATTTCAATTTCGCCACGTCTTGAGGCAACCTTTACCTTTTCACTATTGCCTATGCCGAGTTTTTCTGCATCTTGAACAGACATCATTACCATAGGTTTAGCGATATTATTCAAGCCAGGAGTTTTACGCGACATGGTACCTGTATGATATTGTTGTAAAACACGTCCAGTTGTGAGGATAAGAGGATATTCTTCATCAGGCATTTCTTTTGGATATTTATATTCAATAGCTTTGAAGAGCCCAAGACCTCTTGAGAATTGACCTTTATGAAGCACTGGTGTTCCTGGATGTTCGGGTGTTGGGCATGGCCAGTGAAGACCTTTAACATCGACTCTATCCCATAAGATACCAGCATAAGAAGGAGTTAGCTCATTCACTTCTGCCCAAATATCTTTAATAGAGCGATAATTCCAATCGCCACCCATCTTTGTTGCAATCATCTGGATGATCTCCCAGTCTTGTTTTGCTTGTCCAGGTGCTTTCATACCAATATTCAGTCTTTGAACGCGTCTTTCAGTATTGGTAATATGTCCTGTTTTTTCTGCAAAAGAAGTTGCTGGTAATATAACATCAGCAAACTTTGCAGTTTCAGTCATAAATATATCCTGAACAACTAAGAAATCAAGGCTGTCTAAAACGTGCATAATATGGTTTTGATCAGGGTCAGAGATCACAGGGTTTTCGCCCATTATATAGAGGCATTTAATTTTTCCTGTATCAATCTCATTCATCATATCAGTGAGAGTCAAGCCAGGCTTGTCTGATAGTGTACAATTCCAAGCTTTTTCAAACTTTTCTTTTACTTGTTGGTTTGCAACTTGTTGGTAACCACTATAAACGTTTGGCAAACCACCCATATCGCAAGCGCCTTGAACGTTTGATTGACCTCTAAGTGGGTTTACTCCGCCACCTTCTTTTCCAAGGTTTCCGCAAAGTAATTGCAAGTTAGATGTGCTCATTACGTTTTCAGTACCTGTACTATGTTGAGTAATACCCATAGCATAGAAGAAAGAAGCAGTTTCTGCTTTACCAAACATTTCAGCTATTTCATACAATGTTTTTGCAGGTATATTAGAGATCTTTTCAACTTCTTCAGGCGAGTATTTATCTTTCATAACTTCAGCTTTTAGATCTTCAAAACCCTCTGTTCTTGTATTTATAAACTCTTTGTCATGCCAATCATTTTTGATGATAATTTGCATTAAGCAATTAAGTACAGCAACGTTTGTTCCTGGTCTAATAGGTGCATAAATATTAGCATAATTAGCCATAACAATACGTTTTGGGTCGACAACGATAAGTTTTGTTTTGCCATGACGTACCGCTTGTTTTATTCTTGCAGCGATTACAGGGTGAGCAGCAGAAGTGTCTGATCCCCATATCATGATTACATCGGCTTTGTGGATGCCTGCAATGTCATTTGTCATTGCACCGCTTCCAAGTGTAGCAGCCAGACCGGCCACGGTAGATGAGTGGCAAAGCCGCGCACAGTGGTCGACATTATTGGTGCCGACCTCCTTTCTCATGAACTTCATGAAGGCAAAGTTTTCTTCGTTTGTCACCTTAGCAGAACATAGCCCGCCGATTGAGTCAGCGCCATGCTCTCCTTTTATTTCTTTAAATTTATTGGCAATAAGGGTAATTGCTTCATCCCATGTTGCTTCTCTAAATTCGCCATTTTCTTTTATTAATGGTGTTCTCAATCTGCTTGGGTCATTGGCAAAATCAAAACCATAACGACCTTTAACGCAGAGCATTCCATTATTAGAAGGAGCTTCTTCAACTCCAGTTACTCGAACAAGGGTATTAGTTTTTCTGTCGATATGTAAATGAACTTTACAACCTACGCCGCAATATGGACATACAGTTTCAACTTTATCCAATTGCCATGGACGACCTTTACCTCGAGATTTTTTGTCAATAATTGCTCCAACAGGACAAAGTTGCACGCATTCGCCGCACTGTACGCAGCTTGATGTGCCCATTGGAAGGTTATTATCAAATACGATTTTTGTATGAAATCCACGCTGTCCAAACTCTAAAACTTCATTAACGACAGTGTGATTACAGCCTGCTATGCAGCGACCGCAAGAAATACATTTTGACCTTTCAACGAAGATAAATTCGCTCGTATCGTCGTTATCAACTTCAATCGTGCCCATATCATAGCTTGGTCTTTCAAGACCAAGATAGTAGCACACATCTTGCAACTCGCAATGCCCAGTTTGTTCGCATGATAAACAGTCGTGAATACCTGATGATAGTATCAAATCTACAACAACTCTTTGTGCGGATTTTACAGCTGGAGTGTCTGTTCTTACTACCATGTCCTCACGGCATAATGTGTTACACGCAGTTACTAAGCCACGTGCGCCTTCGACTTCAACAACACACACACGACACTTTCCAGCAGCCCCAACTTTTTCATGGTAGCAAAGTGATGGTATGTAAATATCATTTAACCTCGCAACCTGAAGGATGGTCTGTTCTGGGCTTGCTTCGCATGTCTGCCCATTGATGTAAATCACCATGGATCCTCCTTAAATATTTTTTTGTATCCTTTTTTTGCATCCTCATTTAATAAACATATATATAAACACATCTATTTCAAGCAGTATAAAATAAGAAAAGCATTATGTCAATAGATTATTTAATTTTTAATAATTTTTAGCTCCTTTCGGCTTTTAATACGGCTAAAAAGGCTTCTTGAGGTATTTGTACATTACCTATTTCTCGCATCCTCTTTTTACCTTCTTTTTGTTTTTCAAGTAATTTTTTCTTTCTCGTTATATCGCCGCCATAGCATTTTGCTAATACGTTTTTACGTAAAGCATTGATTGTGCTTCTGGCTATTATTTTTGCTCCTATACTTGCTTGCAATGCAATTTTGAATAAGTGTTGTGGTATCACGTCTTTTAATGTATCTGTTACGCTCTTACCCCATTCATGAGCCTTATCTGAATGACACATGAAGGACATTGCATCCACTTTTTCGCCATTTATTAAGATATCAACTTTAACAATATCTGCAATACGGAATTCTTTAAATGAATAATCCAATGAGGCATAACCGCGACTAACAGACTTTAATTTATCATAAAAATCAAAAACAATCTCTATCAATGGCATTTCATAGTGTATTGAAACACGCTTAGCATCGATATACTGCATGTCTTTTTGAATGCCACGGCGCTCTTGGCAAAGCTTCATAATATTGCCCACATATTCTGTTGGCACAATTATTTCTGTATTCATAACAGGCTCTTTTATGTGGTCTATTTTCATTGGATCAGGCATCTCAACTGGGTTATTACAGACGGTCATTGTGCCTGTATTTAGGTATATTTCAAAGCTTACAGAAGGGGTAGTAGTGATGACAGAAACACTGTATTCACGCCATAATCTTTCTTTAACTATTTCAAGATGCAACATGCCGAGAAAGCCGCATCTAAAGCCAAAACCAAGCGCCAAAGAATTCTCTAATTCATAAACCAAAGCTGCATCATTGAGTTTTAGCTTTGCCATACTTTCGCGCAAGTCTTCATAGTCATTACTATCTATAGGAAAGATGCCTGAAAACACCATGGGCTTTGGGTCTTGATAGCCTTTTAGAGGCTCGGTAATACCATTTTTTACTGTGGTAATTGTGTCACCTACTCTTGCGTCGGCAACCTCTTTGATCTTGGCAATGATATATCCAACCTCACCTGCGCTGAGAGAGTTGCTGGGCTCGAGTTTAATATTCAAATAGCCTATTTCTTCGATATCATACTCATTATCAGTTGACATGAGCTTGATTCGGTCATTCTTATGCAAAGTGCCATCATAGATACGAACGAGGACTATCACGCCTCTAAATGTGTCGAAGAAAGAATCAAAGATCAATGCTTTAACTGGCGCTTTGGGGTCGCCAACAGGGGCAGGTATGGTTTCTACAACGCCATCCAAAAGCTGTTTTACATTTAGCCCTGTCTTTGCAGATATTTTAAAGATATTTTCTTTATCGATACCTATTATTTCCACCAATTCATGCTCTGCATTTTCGATATCAGCACCTGGTAAATCGATTTTATTGATTACAGGCACTATTTCCAAATCATTTTCCATTGCTAAATAAAGATTACTCATCGTCTGCGCCTCAACTCCTTGCGAAGCATCGACTAAAAGCAAAGCACCCTCACACGATGCTAAACTGCGCGATACCTCATAAGAAAAGTCAACATGACCTGGGGTATCAATCAGATTAAAAATATAAGTCTCTCCCTTGTATTTATGCAGCATACGCACGGCATGAGATTTTATAGTAATCCCTTTTTCTCTTTCCAGATCCATATTGTCAAGCACTTGCTCAACAGCCTTAGTTTTATCTATTACGTTTGTCTCTTCCAAAAATCTATCAGCTAAGGTTGATTTGCCGTGATCTATGTGAGCTATTATACAAAAATTTCTTATATTTTCTATTTTCATTGCACTCCCTTTCACTAAAGCAAGTTCTCAAAACCTGCATTTATGTCAATGATTTTCTTTAAAAATTTAGGATAATACAAAAAACTCTTCATTGTATCACTCCTGAGGTATTTGACTTTTGTCAATATGCGAAACCACCCTCTTTTCGCTGCACCTTCTAAACACCTCAAAGAGCTCTTGTTTAATAGGCTCTTTTACATAGTAGGTGGCTTGCATAACAGCCTCATAAATAAATAATTCAAATATAAAAATGCCCTTAATTTTACTACTCAAAAATCATAGCTGTTTATGCAATGCATTAGATATAGCGAGCTTATATCAAGCTCTATGTCTCAGTTAATTTATCTATTTCTGCTTTACAGTATTCTGATTCATTGTAGATAATAGCCAATCTCTCTTTGTCATGCTTGAAGTGTTCAATTAAAAGCTTATAAACACTATTATCAGACATAAATCTTGCATCCCAAAGCAATTCCATCTTTGAGTTTGCCTTCCAAATCTCAATTATTTGAGGTTTATTTGCGTCTGATTCATGGTATATAGTCCTCATCTTATCATCGTCTTGTGGGAGATTTTGGATAAAATAAGGATAAATTATCTGCCCAGCGGAGGTGCGCACAGCCCACAGCATCTCATGATTATTGTTTTTTAACCAAAGATCTAAGACATTCTGTTTGTAGTCGATTGTCTCGCTATAGATGGTAAGCAGCTTGATATCATCATCTTTAAAGGCATCGATAAAGATAGGATATGCGAGGCTAAAGTCTACTCTCAGCGTGTTTTTTATCTGCCAAAGCTCGGTTAAAGCCTGATATTTAGCCAAGCGTTCGACAATGTATTTGATGTCTTTGGCACTATAATCTTTGGAATTTTGGCTTGTTAATTCAGCAAACAGCAAAGGTTTTGCAAAGTGTGCCTTTATTTTATAAGAGAGATAATAGTATCTCCTTGCTATTGAGTATATTATAAAGAGTAAAACAAGATATAATAAAGAAAATAGTGTTGTCAAGTACACTGCCTGTTTTAAGCTAATCTGTGTAAATGCATCTTTAATATTTGTGGCGTGAATAATTGTGTAAAGTGCTTGATGTGATTGAGTTGCAAACTCAATACTCTTGACTTTATTCAATAAAAATCCTATGACAAAAAGCATAATGCTGGTCAGCAATAAATTAATTATATAGTAAAGCCACTTTTTTTTCGCCTGGTGTTTTGCCACCATCTTTTCATAAATAATTCTATTTCTACCTGTCATTTTCTCTCCATTACTTTTATCATTTTTGACTACTTATATCTTATTATTATTTTTTTTGATAATATGTCAAATGTATTTTTTATATTTTAAACACATAAAAAAAGAACTCTATTCTAAATGCCTCGAATCACCGACTGGCAGCGTAATACAATCGTGTCATTCCCTTTGCAATCCCCTTGCTATCTTGGAGAATGAACGGAGATCTAAAGGACATCAAATAGGAATCAAAAGAGAATTAATTGAATATAAAAAAAGCTGGTAGTTTGAAACCCGTATGATGAGTTTTAACTACCAGCTATCAATTAATAGGGATTAATCTTCACTATCGCTTATATCGTCGTCTTGATTATCACTTTGTAAGAGTATTTCTTTATATGTGTGCTCTGGTAATATTTCTACATTTTTGAGTGCACTTATAATATTCTTTGTATTTTTGCCTGAGAGATCGTCCAAATTCTTGCTAACTTTTGATAGGTTGTTTTTTGCTGACTCAAGAATATTTTTAAAATTATCAAATTGTGCTTTAACATTTCTTAAAACACTCCATACTTCGCTTGATCTCTTTTCAATAGCCAGTGTTTTGAAGCCCATTTGCAGGCTGTTGATGAATGCGCCTAAGATAGTAGGTCCCATAATAATAACATTGTATTTATCTCGTATAGATGCTATTAATTCATGTGTTTTTAGTACTTCAGCATAAAGGCTTTCGAATGGTAGATACAGAATTGCAAAGTCGGTTGTATTAGGGACATTAATATACTTATCGCTAATACTTTTAGCAGAATTTTTAATTGAAGTCTCAAGCTCCTTCTTGTATTGTGTAATCTTGTCAGTATCAACCTCTTCTTGAGCATCAGATAGATTTCTATAAACTGTAATAGGAAACTTTGAGTCTATAGGCAGATAAATATAAGGTAAAGTATCGCTTTTGCCTGGTAATTTGATAGCAAAATCTACTTTTTCTTGAGTTCCTTGCTTAATACTAATTTGTGTGTTATATTGATCAGGCGTCAAAATATCTTCTAAGATCCTACCAAGTTGTACTTCTCCGAACATCCCTCCAGTTTTTACATTTAATAATACGCGCTTTAATCCTCCAACATCATTCGCTAAGGTTCGCATTTCACCAAGCCCTCTATCAACTTCTTTAAGCTGTTGGCTGACATTATTAAATGATTCGCTCAGCTTTTTGTCTAAGGTTTCTTGTAGTTTTTGATCAACTGTCTTTCTCATTTCTTCGAGCTTTTTCTCATTACCATCCTGCATTAATTGCATTTTGTCTTCAACAGTTTTTCTGATAAATTCGAGCTTCTCTTCTGTTGATTTCTTGATTTCATCATGTTTTTTAATATATTCATCTGAAGTGATTTTCTGTTTGTCACTAAATTCCTGGAGATTGAGCTGTAATTTGTTTTGAAGATCTTCAAAGGCTTTAGAGAGGCTGGCATTTGTGCTCTCAAGCTTTTTCTCTGTCTCTTGCCTAATCTCATCTTGCTTCTTGATAATCTTCTCATTGTTTTCATTGGTCTGTTTTGTTAGAGAGCCTAACTGCTCATTGATCAGTGTTCTAAAGTGATCCAAACTCACATTTAACTCAGTTTTGTTTTCACCGAGGTTCTTTTTGATTTCTTCTTTGATCGATTGCAACGAGTTATTAAGCTCAATTCTCTGGTTTGAATTTTCATCCATCTGCTCTTTTTTAAGACGGGATAATTCATCTCGCATGACATTTGTGATGCTATCGATATCAACTTCAACTTTACTCTTCTTGAAGATTAAAATAAGTAAAATCGCTAATAGAATAATAAAATTAGCAATAACAAAATAAATCATATTTTCCATGTTACCTCCAGTTATTAATAATATTATTTATTAGTAAAATACAATGTGAATGGTTTTTTGTCAAGTGATTATTAATGAGTTTAGTTCACTCAGAAAAAAGAGGGTGTCGATTAATGCATAATACAGGTTTTAAGACTCGAAGCATATTGAAAGCTGAGAAGTGGGAGATAAAATGTAATTGATCTGAGTCAACTAAGGATAGTTGTTTGTGCTAAAAAATAATCATCTCTAAACCCGCTCGTAGTAGGCACCTGCTGATTTGGATAAAAAAAGTTTTAGAAAAACACCATTTTCTAAGCCCTATATATATAGAGGTTGTTGTTTTAATTTTTGATTCTGCTTTATTCTCTATTATTATTTTGGTTACTATGCAATACCCTCTGAAATTGTTCTTGCTGCTCGTTTATCAAGAGGAAATTGCCGTTTCTTGATAAAAACAATAAGCAATCGAAGTGCTTGCTATTGTGCAAATGACCGCCATTTGCCTGATATGAGAGCTTTGAATTAGAAAGCAGACAATAAATATAGT
>JAKPKU010000178.1 GCA_029553545.1 Candidatus Cloacimonadota bacterium | reverse complement strand
TAATTGTAAAGCCCGGCAAACGGCGGCGAATATATCACCAGGTCCACAGAGTTTTCGGGAAGTGCCGGAACTACAGCCATGCAGTCACCGCAATAGATAGCATAATTGTCTGTTATTAATTGATCTTTTACCATGTTAAATAAATTTGGGTAGGTTAATTGTTTTATTAAATTCTCTCGTGTCTATTTTAAATTCCTTATTGGTCTGTTGGGTCAGCTTTTCAAACATCTTTATAGCCTTGTCTTTTTTATGAATAAGACTTTGCATAATCCGTTCCTGTCCGTCGGATAAAATAAGGTCAACGGTAACGGGCCGTGTCTGTCCAAACCTCCAAAACCGACGAATGGCCTGATAGTATTGTTCATAGCTGTAAGTCGGGAAATAGGTTGTATGATTACAGTGCTGCCAGTTCAGCCCAAAGGCCGTAATGCTTGTTTTCGTGACCAGTTTTTTTATATTTCCGGCAGAGAAATTGAGAAGAATATCCTCCTTTTTATCAATATCCATATTACCCCGGACCTCAACAGCAGTGGGGTCCAGTCTCATTAACTCGTCAGCTTCATCATTAAGATTACACCAATAAACAGATGTGTCATGATGATTAGCCTTTTCGACTGCCATTTCACAACGCTGTCTGATTGTGGCTTTCGCTTCTTGTTTGATCTCATGAAATCCCACAGCTGGCATAGCAAAGAGTTTTGTTTGCCCGTCAATGGTCAGCGGGTTTTCATTTCTCAGTATGGTTTCAACCTCATGCAGGGCCGGAAGTATAAAACGATCATCCGCAAATCCTATGTCTGAAGGTTTCTTTGCAGATATGGACCACGATGCAACCCACTGCCAAAAATCATTCTCTGCATGGGGCTTCAAGTACCACTCAACTCCCAGGTGTGCCGGGTCTATTGAATTGTTCCGGTTACGGAAAAACTTTGAAAGCATATCAATATAGCCCATATACCCCAATGCCTCAGAGCTTGTGCCAAGTTCAATATAATCGTTTGGCGACGGAGTTGCAGTAAACAAATATCGGTAGTTTACTTTTCTCAAAAAGGTATTTATTTGGTTTTTAATTGCTCCGTCAAAGTTTTTAAGGATTGAACTTTCATCCAATATTACACAATCAAAGTCCGATGAATTAAGATAATGAAGTCTCTCATAATTGATTAAAACAATCTTACCCTTATATTTTCCGTCCCTTGTGTGGCACACGTCTGGGATCCCAAACTTATCGGCCTCCTTTAAATGCTGTGCTGCAACAGCAAGCGGAGTAATTATTAGTACCGGCTTATTTGTTGCCATTACGTAATTAGTTGCAACAACCAATTCAATGATGGTTTTACCCAACCCAGTGTCAAGAAACACCGCACCCCGGCCCTTTCTTATTGCATAGTCGGCAACGTGCTTTTGAAAGTCAAACATTGTATCAGGCAGAAACTTTGCTTTAATTCCGTAGTCAATAGAACTATGTTGCTTTTGCTTTAAAAATTCTGAATATTCCATGATGTCAGTTCTGCGTTGATTGTTCAATTTCTCTGCGTTTATTTATCTCTCTCAAATACTTAGCCCTGATTTTGTCGGCCTCTGCACTATCCGGCCGTGTGACCAGGGTTTCAATCTCCATCATCAGGATTAAGTTCTTTGCCAACTGACGTGCCATACGTGGACTTAGGCGGGGCTTAAAAAAGTGTTTTAACATATTTCTTATATTTTGAATCGATAATTTTCGGTACTGCACATTCCCAATTTATAGAATGATGTAATCTTTGATGCTTTGCATTCATTTGCCTTATACATACGCTACTCGGAGAACAAATAACAGTATAAAAGCTCTTTATATATGTTCCTCTATTTACATAAATATCAGTCATCCCACCATGATTGCTCTGTGTCGCTTTTTGTGTTATTGATGCGTTGCAAATAGTAAGAAATAATAGTCCAGTGCTTTGTTTATAAATATATGTATTCACATCTTCATTTATTCTACCTATAAATTTAAATGGTCTATCTACTGAACAGAAAAATGTATTCATAGCTTTTCTCTTGCTGAATCTGAAAAGTTCTTTGCCGTTATCAATTCCACCAATAAAATCACCGCCCTGAGCGAGTGTTATAGACTTAGCTGAAATACTTTTATAGTAATTTAATATTAATGCAAATAGATTATTAAGATTTTTTACTGGCTTTAATATCGCTTTATTATTATAAAGCCTAAAATCAAATGCAGTATAATCATCATCTAATTCAAGAAAATATTTGATTCCTAATTTTTGAGCAATATCAAAACAAGCATTACGCGCATAAACAATTGTCCTCCTATCCCCAAAATTGTCAAACTCATCAAATGATTTTGCTATTTCTAATTTATTAAACATTATGACTTTATCAGGCCCATAAATATCATAATATTTTGAGGCTGTTTTATCTTCATTATCTATGATTAAATATATTTTACCTGTATAGCCTTGTTTCAATAATGTTGAATATGTAATAACATTATTGGGCCTACCGTGAGTAAGAATAAATACAGCAAAATTATTATTCAGTATCATATTCTGTAAGATATTGATTCATTATTTCATCGGATAATTGTACGTAGCCATATTGGATGGCCTTATCAAAGTCAATGATAACAAGTGCAGACCTTTCCATTAAATGTTGCATTTCTGGCGTTGCATGAGCGTAATAATCTGCAATCTTTGAATAATTAAATACATTATGACGTTTTGCGGCTTCAATTAAAAATCTCTTTTCTTCATCATCAACTCCACTCATCTCAATTTCATGAATAAGCCTTTTTGTTTTACTATAATCACATAGTTCAAGAATATGTGGTTTCTTATTTTTAGGTTCATAAATCGGAGCCTTTATTTTCGTGGTATATTTATCATCACGTTCATTCTGAACTTCATCACCGAATAATGTTTTCTGTATCATAGTTTCAAATTTAAATACTCATTATGCTAATTTCAATGATATTTATCATATTTAAAATGGCGGTGTGTTTTCATCTTTCTCATACATCTGTTCATTGTATTCAAGTTTGACCTGTGATACTTCCCTGACTAGCCAGTTCCGGTTATCCCAATTAGTGTCTTTTTGAAATCTACCATTAACAAAGTTATACTTCAGTTCTGAAACTCCATTGTTACCTAAGTATTTAAACTTCACTTTTTGCCAATGAACCGTAACTTCATTAAGTAGGATATTACTATCATCGGTTTTTCGGTGAATTGTAAATCCATAATCACATTTATTGTAAAAGTTAGATGAACCTGCAATGTCATATAGCGTTGGGCATCTCAACTTACCATTACCTTCACGATCCATTTTACGTGGATGAGCAACCAGGATAACAAGTACATCATTAAACCTTGCAAAGTTTGTCAGTTGGTCTAAGAAACGGCTTATATATTGCGTTTCACTGTCTTTATATTGATGTTCAAGTCTATTGTAAGGATCAATCACAAGTATTTTTATTCCACGTGTACGAACAAGAATCTTTGCGGCAGTTAAAACACTCTCCACAGTGAAATCTTCTTCATTCAAAATATAATAGAAGTTCTGTTTAATATAATCCATTGCCATATCATAATCAAGCTCAGTCGATGTTTTGCTTGTGAACTTTTTACCTATCAACTTTTCAAATAACTTTGAATAATGATATTTTAAAGGATAGTTCTCAGGAGTAAAGTATGCAGCCTTCCAGCCGAATAAAACGTTCATCTTCATAACAAGATAATCAACAAACTCGGACTTGCCTGAAGATGGTATTCCTGTAACTATTGCAAGTCGTCCTGTTTCCCACCGGATAAAATTGTCAAACGGCTCTCCTAATTCTTTACCTGGTTGCTGTCCGTTGCGATAAAGATCATCAATATCTTTTTCAATATTATCTATTGTTATGATTCCCTTAGTAGGAATTTGAACCGCCGTCTTAATTAAGTCATGAAAATCACTGCCGTATTTTAACAAATAATCATTTGCATCTTTGCAATCTTTAAAATTTACCAATGAACAACGGTCTGCTCCTAATCGCCGTGCGAGTTCATCCCTTAATTCAATGCCTTTTGTATCCTGGTCAGTTGCAAGATATATACGTTTAACCTTATCAAAAAGCTCATGATATGTGTCAAGGTATTCAAGATTTTTATTCGCTCCATTAGGAACTGATATAACATTATTGAACCCACATTGAATAAAACTTAAAGCGTCAATCTCTCCTTCAACAATAATGATTTCATCATTGTCTAAGATTGCATCCTGATTATAAAATATGAGTTCACTGCCAGTATGAAGTTTGAATGACTTATTGGCTCCCCTATATTTGATATTGACTAATCTGCCCTGAAAAAAGAAAGGGAAGCATATAGTTTCAATTTCCTTTTCAAACTGCGGCATATAAACATTATCAGAATATATTTTCATTTTAACCAATGTACCCTGAGATATCATTCTTCCGGTAAACCAATGAACGGCCTTATCGGATAGTCCTGTAATATTTCGCCACTCTGGAACTGTGTATTGCTTTTCTGAAGGCTTAAACACATAAAATGAAGAACCACAATTATGGCAATATCCGATATCTTCTTTGCTATTCCATGCAAAACATTTATCAGATTTCTTTTTACGAAGATGAGAACACTCAGGACAAGTATATCGTTCCTGGTCTGTCTTACCATTAGGAACAAACTCATAAAGTGCATTTGTTAGTGTGCTTTTAATCTTCATCACATTGCAACTTTAAGAGATTGCTTTTTATTTTCTTCTTTGAACCATACTGATTGCATCTTTTGCTTCCAGTTTATAATCTTCTTTCCTTTGCCGTCATGCCAATCGGCTACATTGTAATAATTAAATGCCTTTCGTCCTATGTCTGAGTTATAACCATTTTCTTCAAAATAATTTTCAACTTCTTCAATCGTGGGTGCTATAAATATTCTTTGTTTCTTTTCATTCTTATCATTCTTATATTCTTGTTTGTTGTTAGTTGCTTGTTGATTGTTTGTTAGTTGTTTGTTAGGTTGTTTGTTGTTTGTTTGTTGATACCCTTGATAACTGTCATAGTTTATGATAGTTATAATACTATATTTGTTTGTTGTTTGTTTGTTGATTTCTCCGGTTTTTTCTAATTTAGATAAGCAAGTCCTTAATTTCTGAATACTGATCTTTGTATGCTCATTAAGGGTGTGTAGTCCGGTCAATATCTGGCCTCTTTTTATGTCTATTCCTCTCCATTTACCATCTTCATGATTTGCGTTTAATAAGAGATAAATAAACAGATGTACCATCTCGGAATTATTAAACCATTCCCAGTCCTCAAACTTGCGATGTAATTTTATCCAACCTTCAGACATGGTAATTAAAAAAGAACCCCGTCCGGCACAAAAAAACCTTCAGGCCCTGGGAGTGTAACGCTCCACCTGAAGGAATTAATGCCCGTGACGGGGTATTTTAAAGACGATAATTTGCTTAAAAAACTCATGTTACTTTATTTCGGTATGGCAAATATACAACTTAATTTCAACTCTGCAAATCTTCACCAAAAATTTCTGTCTGCTGTTCCGGATCAGGAATCCGATAGTTCAGGAACTCCAGGGCATACTCTTTGATTGCATCCACAAACAACATCATTTCAGTTGTTGTCATGTCACGCTTCAGACCTGGAATGGTCAGAATCTCTG
>JAKPKU010000163.1 GCA_029553545.1 Candidatus Cloacimonadota bacterium | reverse complement strand
CAATGCAGTTTGTATCTGGCCTCATGAAGTCTGCAATATTTTTATTTGCCCTCGCTTCGAATATCTCGCGCAAAAGATTTATATTTTTAGGCCGCCCGCTTCGATTTATCCTGGGATCGCCCTTTACAAACTGTCCGCTTTGTATTCTGGAGGCTATTCCTCTCATGCCATTTAATCTGTTTATATACCAAACATCTATTCCAGCGAGTGTATCCAATAGTTTTGCCATCTCTGGGATTGTTATGCCTTCAACAACTTTCAATTCGCCTTTTAATGTTTTGCTTAATTCATCTCTTAATACACATTCGAATTGCTGCATACTTTTTGATAATGCTCCAGTAAAATCAAGCATATTTGCACCCTCTCTTAATGGCAATATTTAAATTATTCTCAGATATATCGCAGCCTTTGGCAGTTCTGCCAAGTTCAGCAGCGGCTAATAGAAATGTTCCGGTGCCTGCAAACGGATCATATATAATATCGCCTTCTTTTGTGCTGTGCCTGATGAAGCGGTTTGCTATTTCAAGCGGTTTTTGCCACGTTTGAAATCTATCTCCCTGTCTGCCATCTGGGGCATTTATTTCCTGTACTGCCCATTGTTCACTTGTTATCGGACAATTTAAATCTGGAGAATTTATGCCTTTAAAATATAAGCATGCTTGATAATTCTGTTTATATCTATCTTTCGGATTATTGCCAAGCGTATTTTTATAAGTCCATATAAGCACCTGGCACAGCTCAATATGTTTCGGTATATTTACATTTAGATAGGCTTTCAATTCTTTTGGATATGCTCCAATGAAAACATATGCTCTCCCAGTATCTTTTACTTTATTTAAACCGGTAATAATCCAATTAGCAAATAAATTGATATCATCCACATCTGTCATATAAGGTGGATCGGTTAATAGTAGGTCGCATGGAGGCATTTTGTCAAGCCATTCTATTGCATCAGATAATTCAATCGTTGCCTTTAATTTTGCTGTTTGTGTTTGTTTGACAAATTGTTCTTTTGCTTTTTCAATTTTTAATAATTTAGTTGCTTTTGGTATTGTTAGATCACCGTTCAAAATAGGCTCAATAAATTCTGGTGTTTCAGTTTTTATTTTCTTGGCTTCAGTTATGTAACGCCCAGTTACACCTAACATCTCGCCTGCTATGTCGCTTGCCTTGCCTTTTGAGCCCTCGGGAATTAATTCCCTAGGGCTCGAGTATTGATTAATACCTGCTGTTATTCGTTTTCTTGCCTCTTCTTCAAGCATAGGCAACACTTCAGTTGCTATCATAGCAAGCTGGCTCTTACTCAAATGGCGGCGATTTGCGTTTTTACTAATCACATATGATATTGGGCTATCCCCGCTATAATTTTCAAAGCGTGGCTCTACGCCAGCTTCAATACAAGCTTTCCAGCGATTGCGGCCATCTAATATTTTATTTTCATATAAAATTATTGGTTCAATAAGCCCATTCTGCTTTATATCAGCGACCAAATTTTCATACTCATCTGATTGCATCATCGGAAAAATATTAGCTATTTCGTGAAACTCCATTTCTTTAGCTTCCAGCTCTGCAATCTTAGCGTCCAGCTCTTTGGCTTTAGCGTCCAGCTCCGCTATCTTAGCGTCTTTCGCTTCCTTTTCGGCGGTTAGTGCTTCTAATTCAGCAACTAAGTCAATATATTCTTTATCAAAATAAAAGGGATATGCAATCTTATTACGCCAAAAATTTTTTTCG
>JAKPKU010000142.1 GCA_029553545.1 Candidatus Cloacimonadota bacterium | reverse complement strand
GAGCTATGCTGCTGAATGTCGCTACTTTCATTGCAAGATATCCTCATTGCCCAACTCCACGGCAAATTTCCTCTTCGCTTAAACCCACGAAATTGACTATCGAGGTTTTCTAGGGTAGAATATGTTAGACTGACGCCTTCGGCGCTCAAGAAAAGTATAATTTTACCGATAATAAGTTTATGCCAGATGATAAGACATATGCAAAAATATTTGAAATATCAAAGAAATCAGGGAATATTACGCCAGTTGAAGCACAAACGCTTATAACGAATGTTAAAAAAATATTTGATGAAGTAATGTGTCAGAAGTATGCAGAACGTGAGGTAAGAAGACTTACAACAAAGTTTCGTGATGCAGGTCGTCGCTCCGCACCATGGAAACCAACATCAAGTCGTGTTCCTGGCCGTCCACAAGACGGTTCTGATGGAAATCGAATAAATCGCTGGCTTTTACCTACAAATCATAAATTTTATGCAGATGAAAAGACTGCATGTTTGGTTGAAGTCAGGTATTATCTAATGGCACTTTCATTTAAAAATTCGCCTATTGTTAATAATGACGAATTCCAAAATACTTTTAAGTGGCTTATCCCTAATAAAGTATCACCCGGCACGTATCTTGATCCAATTCAGTTGATTGATATTGATATGGATGAAGTTATTAATGATGCAAGGTTAATCCAATCTGGTCATCTATTTCCTCTTGATAGGGGCGGCCGGCATGAGCCCAAAAATACATTTCTTATGTTAGCGAGAAGTAATCAATTACAAGGAAATTTATCTATTGATGAATTGCTTGAGCTTATGGAGTCAATAGTCCATAAGCACAAGCAGATCAAAGCTAAATAACTTGGCGCAATAAAGACTGTGCATTGTTATAGAAGGTAATGCTGTCATTTCTTAGTTTTTTATAATTTTCAATGGTTTTACTAATTTCTTTCTTCTGATCTTCTGGTATTAGTGGAATAAGAAGTTTACCAACTGAATCAGGGCTAATTTCATCTATCACTGATCCAAATACTTGTTTACTAAGTTGCTCTTTTGCATTTTCAGATTGTAGGAATGCATAAATATAGTTTGGGTCTTCTTTCTTTGAATCAGGTACTACTCGAATTACATGCTCTGAAATAGCATATCCATCCCACTCTTTGGGAACAATTGATACAATTCCTGTAGTACCACTCCGAGTAATTAGGATCCAGCCTTCACGTACAATCAATTGCTGTAGATGCGGATCATTTTTTGAAAGATATTTTTTTGTCGAAACTATGTGTTCTGTAATGTTTGCACCACCAAGAAACGGGACTGAATTAGCCTCAGAATTTACATAATATCTTTTGAATCTTCCTGGGTAGAAGATACGCTGTACTAATGTCTTAAGCTCTACACTGTTTTCAGCGTTATTTACAGTCTTCATATTAGAGTAAAACAAGGCATTTATTCGAAGAGACTCATCGTTAATAATTGCACTAGCATTCAATATATAGCTAATTTCGCTTTCAATAATACCATTTTGCTTGTATTGAATCCAATCGCTATAGACCTTATCCAGATCACATAATAGTTCAGATGATTCAGAGCCATCAGGGTTTTTCTTATAAAGTGTATGGCCTCGGCGATCATGTCCAATCCATTTTGGTTTTGCTAAAAAAATCGAATAGTTTTGATCAGTAAAATCTGTATCTTTTTTTTCTCTCTTACTAATTATTACTAAACTTGTTTTTGTTCCAGTGTGTGGTTGAAATGTTTCGGCAGGTAAATCAATCACAGCAATTATTTTGCATCTTTCTAGAAGCCATTTTCGAATATAGAATGCTTTTGGTCCTGATAAGATTTGGTAAGGTAATACTATCGCGAGTCTCCCTGATTCAGGTTTCAGTATTCTTATATTTTGCTCCAAAAAAAGTATATCAGGAGGTGTAGCAATAATTTGCTTTGTTCCTAGTCGACATGCTAGTTCGTAATTACGAAGCGTTTCTTCATCCTTAATTGTTGTTTTTGTCCCAAAAGGTGGGTTTGTTGCCATACAATCAAATCTATCGTTAAATGAACTGTCTAGTATTAGTGAATCACCTTGATGAACATAATCGAATTGAACACCGAGTCGTGTTTGTATATTTCGATTTGCAGCGGCACATACGGTTGAGTCAATTTCTCTCCCAAAGACTTGATTAATAACCAAATTCACTAACGTTCCATCATTGGAAATGCTTCTATCATCAAGTTCTTTTTTAACTTTATTGATTGCGGCTAGTAAAAATCCTCCAGTCCCACTACAAAGATCAATAAATGTTTCACCTTTTAATGCTGAAAAATCCAACATGTCGACAGCCAATTTTGTTACAAGTGGATCAGTGAAAAATTGCCCACCAAGGCTTTTTATCGAGTAATTTCGGAATATTTCCAAGGCATCGCCTAAGATATCAATATTTCTATTATGTAAATCTAAATCAAAAAAAATAGAGCAAATGTAACTAATATCATCATCAGAAAAATGTATTTCTGTATCATTCTTATACAATCCCCATTCGCTGTTCATTTCTTTAAATTTGGTACGAATATTCATCACATTATCAACATCTTGTTTAAAAAGAGTGTTTGTACCTACGGGGAGGAAGTCTTTGAATGCTGGTTTATAATTATCAATTTTTTCAATAAAAATACCTGTATGCAAAATTTTCGAAAATTCATACGAGATTGTTTCTGGATTCTTCATTGAAGAAGAGGCATAAAGATGATCAAATACTGTATCAATACGCTTTTGTAAGCTGTTGTTCATTGAATTCTCCTCAAATCTATTATATAGGTTATTATTATGTATGTGCAAAATAATGTCAATGCAATATTTGCATAATAGGTGTTTGGAGAAAATAGAGAAAGTCTAACAACTGCTTCAACCTGACTCGGCTATTGTCACACTTTTTGCTATCGCACTTCGTGCGGCAAAAAGTGCGCCAATGTACGCCTCGCAGGTTAAGCAAATGTTAGCACGACGCTTCGCGCGAGTATTATTTTTTGAGTAATTCTAATATTATAGATTCAATAGGATGAATTTATATTTACAACAGACTTATTTGTAATGAATAAATCCATAATTAAAGCAATTATATATG
>JAKPKU010000152.1 GCA_029553545.1 Candidatus Cloacimonadota bacterium | reverse complement strand
TTCCATGACCTATTTCATCATGGCTGATGATCCCCATATATCGGCTACCGATGCCATGCGCCGGAGCAGGGAAATGATGATGGGGCACAAAACGGAATACTTCTGGCTGATGCTCTCTTTCATCGGCTGGTTCATCATCAGCTGCTTTACCTGCGGGCTGGGATTCTTCTTTCTATCTTCTTACACTACCATGGCTTCGGCGATCTTCTACCGCAAGCTAAAGGGAGACAATACAATTATCGCGGATACATTATAGCGGATCAATTTCAGGCTGTTTGAGCACCTATAAAGTGACGCCCCAAATGTCATTTAGCCATCACTATGATAAACAGGCATAAGCCTTTATCTGGTGCAGAGATGCTTAGGACTGCTTTTGGAAACGTGTCACAGTGGTTTTGGACTTTTTTGGACTGGTTTGTGACAGCTTTATGTCAAATCTGGACTCTTTTCAGACTGATTACGGAACTCGCCGAATCTCAACGATAAGGACCAGTTTAGAAAGACCCGCAGTGCGAGTGGAACGGTTCAACGGGGAAACCTTGTTACACTCTGATAGGAGTCTAACGATATGATCAAATCATCCAGTTAAAAAACTCTCTTGACTCATAATGGAGCATGATTAAATTGTCCTAATGAGTAAAGTGAGTGGAGTAAATAATGCAACAATCGGTTGATAACACTATTAAAGACCTGCTTAACAGTAAGCTTTCTGCTATTGAATCTTATTTGGCTGCTGACGTGTTGTCTTATTTCGGCGCGTTGGTTAACGGTGTTGATGGATGGTTTCGCAAAGTAGTAGAGGATCTTGCGGCAGACCAACAAAAAAAGGACAAGCTCGTCATAATCTTGACCACACCCGGCGGTAGTGCAGAAACGGTTGAGAGAATTGTAAATATAGTAAGACACTTTTATAGTACCGTAGATTTTATTATTCCAGATTACGCTTACAGTGCTGGTACTATCTTTTGTATGAGCGGCGATAACATATTCATGGACTATTATTCAGTTCTTGGTCCCATTGACCCACAGGTTCAAAATAGGGAAGGTAAATTAGTACCTGCATTAGGGTATTTAGATAAAATTGAGGATTTGATTGAGAAAGATAGGAAAAAAACATTGACTAATGCGGAATTTGCGATATTGCAGTCGATGGATTTGGCTGAGCTAAAAAGCTATGAACAAGCTAAAGCTCTAACGATTGATCTTCTAAAGCAGTGGTTAGTGAAGTACAAATTCAGCAAATGGACTACTCACAGAACTGATCCTGACAAAATAGGTCAAGAAGTGACAGACGAAGAAAAAGAAAAAAGAGCCGAAATTATAGCTTCAGATTTGAGCAATAACAAAAAATGGAAATCCCATGGAAGGCCCATTCCATTATCTGTACTTAGGGACATAAAATTAGAGATCAATGATTATAGTGAAGACGATAAAATGAAACACTTAATAAAAGAATACTACGATCTTTTTATTGATTATATTAACAAAAATAATAATTCTTTCTTTATGCATACAAGGAGATTTATATGAAAGACGATAATGTCCTGTCTGAAGTTATGTCATCAATGGATTCAACAAAGTACGATGCGGATGTGTTATCTTGCTATGCTGCATCGCTTATTAGAAAAAACAACCTTATTGAGCAGGGGTTGATTCAAAAAAGGGGTTATGAACTCAAGTCGCCTGAACAGACATGCAATTTGGTAGATACCCTAACTGTAAATAGAAAACTCAGTATAACTTTCTAGTGGATTGTGTACTCCCCATTTAATTGAGATATCAAGGTTCATTAAACCCTTATGGCTAAACACTATAAGGGTTTTTACTAATTCAAATCTGATACTAATCACAACAGCATCACCAGTTTTTTTATTACTGATTTAAACCAAGATAACTCAACTGAAATGCAAATAATGTAAGCGGACAACCATGAATGAAATCGATTTACTAAATGATGATAAGTACGAGCTTCCTAAGGATAGGGATGACGGCGAAATCTATTTTGAAGATTTCCTTAAGAAATTGTATGAAGACTATTTATATGATATCAGAAACTTGAAACCTACTTCAGCAATTGGTTCCAGTGTTCAGGGAAAAAGTCAAAAAATCAAAGAAATCACAGATGGAATACTTCTATCGATTCAAAAATATCTTTCTGGGCAACCTAGTAAAGCTTATTCAATTCTCGATGGTATACTTAGTAATAACTCCAATCTCCTAAATCAACTTGT
>JAKPKU010000143.1 GCA_029553545.1 Candidatus Cloacimonadota bacterium | reverse complement strand
GGCAGTTATAACATTCCTGAAGCCAGTCAAAGTGTATTTCAAATGCCGACTGCAGAGAGTTTACAAATACCTCAAACTAGCAAAACATTTATCTCAAAAGTTGAGCCACCAAAACCAAAATTCAAGCCAAGTTTACAAGATTATCTAAATCAAGGCAAATCTGTTGCTCAATGGTTTGCAGAAGTTGAAGGTCAAGATAAATTAGACGCTTTACAGAAAAAGGGCTATGATCCAAGAAGCAATAAGATACCCGATGAATATAAAAATATACAAAGAACTATATCAGATACCAATAAAATTGCTTCATCTGTTTCACCAGAAGTTGCTCAAAGAATAAGTGAGGGTATGTCAAAGCAAAGAGCAGAAGAGGAGGCGGCAATAAAAAGCGGTGTAGGACTTAAAAGTGTTGCACCATCTGTTCAAAGCCAACCCTCTGCTCAATTAAGCAGTAGTGTGAAGCCCGGTACTAGTATCTTTTCGTCAGTATCTGATTGGGTTAAAAGATTATTTAAAAGGAAATAAAAAAGGATATTATGGCAGTTACTTTCAATCTATTTAAGAAAAAAAATGAAGAAGAAGAAAAGCAACCACTAATACCAGCTTCTGGTTTTGGTACTCAATATGCTAATAATCTTAATAAAAGCACTACACAAAGATATGTAAATAGTTTAACTAGTGGTAGTGGATTGCCAAATACTCTAGGTTTGCCAAAACCCTCTTTTAGATCATCTGAAGATATGTTTAATTTATCTAACGATTTGTTAAATAAATCAAGAACTTATCAGCAACAGCAACAAAAAGATGATCAACAAAAACCACCGCCATTTTCTGATAAAGAACAACCGACTAGTTTGCCATCATATATTACTGGTTATGAAACTTTAGCTGAAAGACAAAAGGCTTTATTAGAGGAACAAAATAAACAAGCTCAAGATTATTACGACAAATCCTACAATGAGAGAAATCGTTTACTTGAGCAATCTATTCCTAAACTACAAAGTCAGGTTAGAACTGCTACTGCCAACATTCAAAAAGGTATTGGTAGCGCACAACAAAGTGCTGAATACAAAAAACAGAACGCAGAGGATCAGTGGGGTGAAAGCCAGCGATTAGCTGCTCAAACCAGAAATGAAAGTGAAGCAAGAAATCGCAATAGATTTGCCGCACTTGGAACGACTGATAGTTGGGGTGCTGGGTCTTATGGTCAAGCTCAAGAAAATGTCGAGAGTGATTTTAATAGATTTACTCAACAGGGTCTTAGAACTAAAGAGCAAAATATGTTTGAGATTGACAGGGCTTTGCAAGACTACGAGATTGAAGCACAGACTCAAATTGACACACTAGAAGCTAATTTATCTAATACAGTCGATCAAATACAAAGCAGTATCAATCTAAACAACATTGATAAACAAAATATGATTGACGAGGCATTTGCTAAATATCAACAAGGTGTCCTAGCAGTTGAGGAGGGTATGCAAAATGTCTATGCCCAGTATTATCAAGCTTTAGAAAAGGCTCAAGCTTCAAGTTTAAGTCCTGAATTTATGCAAACTGGCATACCTCAAAATGAGAATGATTATAAATTCTATATTGAAAATAAAGACAAGGTAGATAGTTTTAGTGGTGGTGGTAGTCAAAGTTCTCCGGCTCAACAAGCCTTCCTAATAGCTGATGAATTACTGGGTATGGATACTAATAAAATATCTGGTTTTGGAAATAAATTAGCTACTTTAATTCCCGGAAGACCATCTCAATTGACAAAAAATAAATACGATCAACTGAAAGCTTTATTATCACTAGATAATATTCAATTGTTAAAAGGTACCGGGCAAATCTCGGATA
>JAKPKU010000134.1 GCA_029553545.1 Candidatus Cloacimonadota bacterium | reverse complement strand
TCAATATCAAGTATATTGCAATTATTTCAACAATATCCAGATAAAGAAAAAGATGAGAAATTACAGGTTTTACTCGCAAATAACTATATCTGGCAAAAGCAATACGAAAAGGCAGATAGAATATATGTGCAATTAGTTATTAATAATAAATCTCCACAAGTCTATTATGAGTGGGGGCATATCAAATGGGCACAAAATGATATACCTGCTGCAATGAAAAGGTATAAAATGGCAACAGAAGACTCCCAACAACCAGATTATTGGCTTACCTTATTAGAAAAATTAGAGATTATAAAAGACGAAGAATTTCAAAAGTACTATGATAACTTTAATAGCTTTGCAGATGATTATTATAAAGAACTTGCAAAGCTAATAATGATTGAAAAACACATTAACTCGAAAGATTTTAACAGTGCAATGACTGTAATTGATAGTTTGGATACCAGTGACAATCCATTAGTTAGAGCAAAGGCTGTCTTTTATAGGGCACAGACTTCTTATTTGAAAAGTGATCTTGACTCGTCGCTAAAAGATTTTCTTCGTTTGAGATACATTTATACAGAATACTCTGAGTTAAGATGGAACGCAGAATACTATATTTGTAGAATATACATCGATAAAAAGGACTTTGAAAAGGCAAATGAACAATTCAAAAAGGTGAAGGATAACTTAACTGAAGCTCAGTCTAAAGAGTTAAAAGACTTATTGGAAGGAGCAGGACAATGAGAAATATTTTATTAACTATTATGATTCTTTCTACTCTTTTTCTGTATGCTGCTGATTTTAAGCTGCCTGATGAAACAATAGTCGGCGCTGTACATTCATATTCAGATAGCTTAATCGTTCATAAAAACCTTAAAGATATGTATGTATTCAAAAATGACGATTTAATTAAATATCAAGTATATTTACCACAAAACAGAGTAACAAAGCATAATAACTCAGGATTAAATAATGGTGTTGTTACTGTCTTTACTGGTAATAATACCAAGAATGATCTTAATCTGATCTATATAGATAAAGATAAACCATATTTAAATATCAATTCAGAGGCACATTATTATAAATTGCCAGATAACTGGAGTTCTTTTGACAGTAAGATTAATTGGAAATCACCCAGCTTTACAATTATGAAAATCAAGCCTGAGATATCATGGCAACATAATGTTTTTAACTCAGCTAATAGCCACTCAAAAGCAGACTATATATCAGTGGAAAGTGGTTTTAAAACTGATGAGTGGATTAAATATATCGTTGACCCATATGTCTTTTTGGCATTTAATGGCATAAATCAAGCTAAAAAGGACTCAAGCAATACAAAAAGTGATTGTGTTAATCTCGATGCATTGCTTAGCTTTGACCTTTACACAAAATACATCCCCTCTTATCATAGTTTTAAAGTCGGTAGCCTCAAAAACCATATTCTTTTTGAATCAAACACAAGCCTTGAGTATGGTATACCATACATTGACAATTACTCACTGTATATGAGTTTAAATAGGAATTTTATTATGTCTATGTATTTGGAAAAACAGATACCTATAAGTGACAACTATACAGTAATGATTAAAAATGAGCCTTATACAACTAATTATAGTTCTTTTCATCAATATGAAATGAATTATCTATCAGATATTAATGATTTAAAATATGAAATCCAAGCACCAATAAATACAAGCGTGGCAATGAGCTCATATTATTATTTGCCTTATACAATTTCATATCAATATGAATGGCGTAAAAATCAACCTATATATGTGTATGGTGATTCCCTTTTATATGATATAAACTATCGAAACAGCTCTATAAATAGAGTCAATGCAAGTACATTTTATAAATTTAATGATTTTAAGATAGATTATGATTTAACATTTCTGAGAAGCACTATTTGGAACCACAAGGCAAAACAAATACCATACTTACCACATCTCACAAGCGGTCTCTCTGTTTCTTATAAATATTTGAACTTTCAGAATAAGACAGAATTTATACTTGAGGCATTGAGAAAAGACAGTCTTAACAATGAAATTAAGAATAATTACTTAATAAACAATTATTATGAATATAATTGGAAGTATGATTTAAACTTTTATTTAAATATTAATAATATTTTAAACCAACAAAACAAAAAATACACCTATTATCCAAAACAAGGTATAGCTGCTCAGTTTGGCATTTACTATGCATTTTAACGCAATAATCTCGATAAAAATGGTTTTATAAAAGACATAACGATTAAAAAATGAGAAAAATAATCACATTTATAAAAAAAAGCTTTGACAAATATATTATGTATTATTATCATGTATTTATTGATAATATTGAGGTTTGTAATTAAATGGAGGCTCTATGGCAGATTTAAAATTTTTGATAGTTGACGATTCACCTACTATGCGCAGAATCGTCTTTAATACCCTTAAACGTCTTGGGTATGGGGAAATCGAAGAGGCAGAGCAAGGGCAAGAAGCACTTGATAAATTGAAGACAATACCAGGGATAAATTTTGTGGTTACAGATTGGAATATGCCAGTAATGGACGGTTTGCAATTAGTACAAGAAATAAGAGCAAACAGCCAATTTTCTAAGATACCAATATTAATGGTAACAACACGCTCAGTCAAGGACGACATTATAGAAGCTATGAAGGCAGGGGTTAATAATTATATCGTAAAGCCTTTTACTCCAGAAGTATTAAAAGCTAAAATCGATGCAATATTAAGCAAATAGGAGGTGTGATGTCTACAAGTAAAGAGGGCGTTATCACAATGATCGAGAATATTGTTAAAGAATTAGCCGTCCTATTAGAAGAAATAAAGCCAATAATTCAACAAACAAAACCAGTAGATTATGCACAAGTACAAAGTCATTTAGATAATTTAATATCAAAAATGAGTGGGCTAACAGAGAAAACAAATCTTACATATGAGCTAATACAAGTTGTTATTAATTCAATTCATTCAAGTAGAAATGAATTGAAAAAGAGTGTTGATGGATTGCTGAAAAAAACAGGTGTACAATTAAAGAAGATTACTACAACTACAGAAGAAGCAACAAATAAGATTCTTGATGTTGCAGAAGGCCTTGATGCTGAGCAACTTATTATTATAGAAAAACTTGAATCTCTTAAAAACAAAGATACCGATCAAGACGCAACAATAGATGAAATAAAAACCATGATTTACAAAAATCAAGATGCTGCATTTACAATAATTGACTATTTACAATTCCAAGATATCACAGCACAGCAGATTTCAGGTGCATATTCCTTGTTATCAGACACTGAAAAGACTTTAATGTATGTATCTAATTTGTTGAAAGAATTTGATTATGGAGATGAAGGAGCTGAGATAATCTTGCCTCCTATCGATCCAAAATCTTTCAATGCTGATGCAATCTTCAAAGATAAAGGTAATATTCAAAACCTAATTGATGATTTGTTTGAGACTGGTAATACACAAATAAATATACCTGATGGTAATGAAGAAGTAGAATTATCTGAGTTTGCAGCAATATCGCATGGTAGCTCAGATGACGATGATTTTGATATAGATGCTTTATTTAACAATAATAATTCAAATAATAAAGCATCACAAGATGATATTGATAAACTGTTTTCTTAGTATGGAGATAATAAAAAAATGGCTAAAAATATACTTGTTGTAGACGATGAAGACAATATCAGGGAAGTAATAAGCGAGTTTCTACAAACGCTCGGTTACAATGTTGTCGAAGCAACTAATGGTGAAGAAGCATTGATGGCTTGCACAAGAACAAAATTTGATTTAGTGATTTCTGATATTAGAATGCCAAAAATGAACGGAATTAAATTACTAAAATCATTAAAAACATATATGCCTGGTTTACCAGTTATTTTGATGACATCTTATCAACCTTCTAAAATGCAGGAAGATAGCTTAAGTGTCAAAGCAGATGGCTACCTATTAAAACCATTCTCACTTAATTCACTAAGACAAATAATTTTAAAGATATTTAAGACATTATGAAAAAGATTATTACTGACTATATTATTGATGATAATGCGCCTAAAACTAACATAACCAAAGCACCACCAATAATCAAATTACCTGTTGTTAATGATCAAAAAGTTAGTATTAATACAGAAAGTAATGTACAAATGAAAAGCAATGAACCCGTATTAAAGCTAAATAGAAATCAAGAAGGTGTTGTGCTATCTATTGAAGTCCAATGCAAATGCGGAGAAAAGATTATTATAAAAATGGATTATTAAAATGAAGATTAAAATATTGGTTGTTGATGATGAACTATTACTAAGAGATGTTTTGTATAATTTTTTAAATAGACAAGGTTATGATGTAATTGTTGCACCTGATGCAGAAAAAGGAATAGAAGTGGCGCGGGACAATGAGCCTGATATTGCCCTTATCGATATAAAGCTACCTCAAGCAAGTGGCATCGAGCTGACATTACAATTAAAAAGCCTATATCCAGATCTGCCTATCATTATTATGACTGGCTATCCAAGCCTTGATACTGCCGTAAATGCTATGGAAAATGGTGCAAATGAATACATAGTAAAACCTTTTAGATTAGATGAATTAACAAAAATAATACATAAATATTTACCTGACAAGAACCCTATGTAGTATAAGCTATGGATTATCAAAATGTTGATAAATTGACATCTGCTTTTCATGATTTTACTCAAGTCATTGATAAATTTGAAAAAACATATAATCTACTACAAGATAGAATTGATTCCTTAAATAAACAACTTGAAAATAAAAACATAGAGCTGGAAAAAAAAGTTGAAGAAAGTGAAAATATTAAAAACTTCTTAAACAATATTCTTGATAATGTCCATACTGGAGTACTTTCTATAGATATGAGTGGAAATATAAACCTTTTTAATAAAGCTGCTGAAATGATTACTGGTTTTGATAAAGAGGAAGTAATAAATAAGGCTTATAGAAAAGTCTTTTACCAAGAATCTCGACAAGACTCAAAGTCCGCTATATATACTCTAAGTACAGGGAAAGAATCTTTTAAAAGACAAAAACAAATATTAACTTATAACTCTGAAAAGAAAAACGTTGAGTTTAGTACAAGTATCGTACATAATTATAAAGGTGAGCCTGATGGGGTGGTTGAAACATTTGTGGATATTTCAGAGATTAAAGAATTGCAAGATAGAATATCTCACATTGAAACCCTTGCTGCTTTAGGAGAAATGTCAGCTAACGTTGCTCATGAAATAAGGAATCCTCTCGCAGCAATAAGTGGTTTTTCTGGCTTGCTGGATAGACAAATACCTCTTGAAGATCCTAAAAAGAAACTAATCAAACCAATAATTGAAGGCGTAAACCGACTTAATAATATTGTGTCAAACCTGCTTACCTTAACAAGACCTCAAACACTAAATATCAGCGAATGCGATATAAACAAAACAATTAATGAGCTTATTGATTTTTTCAAAATGGGGATTGCAGATAGCAATAAGCAAATAGATTTCATAACAAACTTGGATAAGAATAATATCATGTTAAATTGTGATGGACAACTCATCCAACAAGTGTTAAGTAACATAATTAGAAATGCATGGGAAGCTATTGAAAGCAATGGCTCTATTACTATTAGTACAAAAGTAAATATACTTGAACCGATGAGCGATGTGTTGGACGAGGATGAAATAAGAGAGCTTATTAGACTTTTTAGCTTTATTGAAATTCAAATAGAAGATACTGGTTCAGGTATCGACGAAGATAGATTACATAAAATATTTAACCCTTTTTTTTCAACTAAAAATGAAGGTAATGGACTTGGTTTAGCAATTTGTAAAAAGTTTATTCAATTACATAAAGGCGATATCCATGTATCAAACAAGGTGGATAAAGGGACTCGCTTTACAATAAGCTTACCACTATTTGAGAATTTTAACGAATGAGAGAATTATGCAAAAACAAATATTAATTGCCGATGACGAATCTTTAATTAGAGATTTTATAGCCAGTTTTTTTGATTCAATTCCAGACTATAATGAGTGTAAGCTTGATATGGCTGTGAATGGTGAAGATGCTATTGCAAAGATTAAAAACAAGAAATATGACCTTATTTTCACTGACTTAAAGATGCCAATTAAAACAGGATTAGATGTATTAAAGTTTGTGGCGGAAAACTCACCAGAAACAGATACTGTATTACTAACGGCTTATGGTGGTCCTGAATCTGCAGCGCAAGCAATGGCTTATGGCGCATACGAATACATTACTAAACCAATTTCTTTAGAAGAACTTGAAATGATAGTAAAGCATATCTTTGAAAGACAAGAATTGATAACTGAAAACCAAAAGCTGCAGAAGACTATCAAAGAAGCACAGCATTATTCTAAGATTATCGGCAAAAGTAAGAGCCTATCCGATATAATGGATTTAGTAAAAATGGTGTCTCCTACAAATTCAACTGTACTGATTACGGGTGAAAGCGGTACAGGAAAAGAATTAATCGCAGAAGCTATACATGCACTAAGTCATAGACATAAAGGAAACTTTATCAAGATTAATTGTGCAGCAATACCTGAATCATTGATAGAAAGCGAGCTGTTTGGCTTTGAAAAAGGCTCTTTTACAGGAGCAATTAAAAATACAAGAGGCAAGTTTGAGCTTGCTGATAAGGGCTCTATTCTGTTGGATGAGATTAGTGAGATGAACCTCGATTTACAAGCTAAACTATTGAGGGTTATTCAAGAGAGAGAAATTGTACGCATAGGCACAGAAATGCCTATTAAGATAGATACACGTATCATTGCAACTTCAAATAGAGACTTAGTGGAAGAAGTGAAAAAGGGCAATTTCAGAGAAGATTTGTTTTTCCGCCTAAACATAGTACCTATTCATATACCATCATTGAGATATAGAAAAGAAGATGTACCCTCTTTGGTAGAGAGCTTTATTAAAAAGGTTTGCTTTGAATTGGGTATTAATAAAAAGACTATCTCTCAAGATGCTCTTAATCTGTTGGTTGACTACGACTGGCCTGGTAACATTAGAGAGTTACAAAATGCTATTGAACGTGCATGTATTACAACACCAGAAGCTATTTTAAAAAGAGAGTCCTTTCTTTTTTTAAGCCAACAAGCAGGAAGGCTTATTAAAAACGATACTAATCAAGAGAGCATTGTTGCCAGTAAAAGCCCTGAGGATGATTTGAATTATGTAAATATTGACAATAGAACAATTGAACGTATAGAAAAAGAGATAATTCTAAAAACACTAAAAAAGACAGGTAATAGTAAACAAGACACAGCTCGTATTTTGGGGATTACTACAAGAACATTAAGAAATAAATTAGATATCTATAATGATGAAGATGGAGCGAATTATTAGTAAATTTACATATAAGTATTGTGATATTAATGATAGCTTTTATGCAAACGTAAACCCTAATACAGTGTGGAGTTCGGTTGATTTGCTGTCAGTGTTTAAAGCAACTTATAATTGCGAAGTAACAATACTTTTCATTCTTAAGAATAATGAACTTTTAGCCAGTATACCAATATTATATAAGAGGTATTTTGGGCTGAAGTATATCATCTCACCTTTGCAGTATTATTACTATTTTATTTCATATTATTATGTTAAAAAAGGAAAAATGCAAAGGAATCGGCAACTTGAGGTTGATATCACCTCTGAAATTGCTAAAGTATTGAAAAGAGATTTCTTTAGATATGAAATGAAGCTCTCTACTGAGTCCTATGACGTTAGGTCTTTTCAAGTTAATAAAAACTTAGTTAAACCACTATATACTTTTATTATCAATACATCTGTGAGAGACTATTCAAACAATCAAATAACACACATTAGAAAAGCTAATACCATTGACCTAAAAATTACCAATGAGCTTATTATTAAAGATTGCCTAACCCTTTTAGAGGATAGGTTTGAGCAAAAAGGTATTTGGAATAAAGAAAGATCAGATATTTATTTTAAACTTTTAAAGAACATTTATAATCACGATTACATAAAGAATTATTCTGTTTATTACGATGAAAAACTAATTTCATATCGCACTGTTTTGATAGATAAAAACAAATCTTATGCATATGACTGGTTTGCTGCCTCTAATTCATTTGCTATGAGTAACGGTATTAATAGCTTCTTACTTGACCATATTATATGTGATTTAAATAATTCAAACATTCAATACTATGACCTTTGTGGGGCTAATGTCCCAACTGTAGCAAAGTATAAAAACGATTTTGGCGGTGAACTTAAGGTTTACTTTTTTATTCAAAAGAAGTATGCTTCAATAGTTTAGATTATCGAAAAGCTGGAGGGATATTTGATTTTTGTATATATAGATAAAAGCTTGGAAAGATTTAATGGACGAATTGTGTATGCCTTCGAGCATGTTTTTACAGTTCTTGGCTACAGTTGGACTATCGTTGATGATGTCTTTTCACTTCCCAAAGACTCATTATTGATCTATTACTGCAAATCATTACCAGAAAATGAAGAAGAGTTTGCTTATTTAGTGCAATCATATTCAGTAATCCTGATGACTGCAGATGAAGATTTTTATTTAATAGGCTCTTTCACAAAAGAAAAGCTAATGAAGTCTATACGAAGAATCGAGATAGAAAAAAGAGTATTTCCAATAATCTCCCAAATGCCTATAGACTACCCGATTCATATGAAATCAATCTCAGAAGCAACATTTGCAAAGTTTGAATTTGATCTTATTGGCAATGTATTCTTTCACCTTTCTGAAGAAGAGACATGCTGGCAAAAACCAAACAAAAAAAAGAAAAAAGATGAAGCAAACCAATTTCAGTTTGATGAGTTTCAAGGCTTCCCATATCTTAATAGGATCCTATTACTATTAGATAAAACTATACAGGGCTTTATTTCACCACAGCAAATACTAATAAAAAAATGTTTATGGCCTCAGAAAGAGCAAATTGCATTTGCACTTTCTTATAATGTTAATTCTCTAAATAAGTGGAAAATCAATACTTTTTTCATTTCTATCTTTGAGTCTTTCTTTTTGCTATTAACACTTAAATTGGGCAGGTTTTTTAGGCTAACAGTTAGCCAATTGAAGTTCCTGATTTCTAATGATGAACCATACTGGAATTTTCAAAGTATAAATGACGATGAGAAATCTATTAAAGCACGTAGTACCTGGTTTTTACATTCCAAAGCTCATAAATCAGATAAGATCGATTATAGCTTTGATGACCAATTACTAATTGAAGAATTAGAATCAATCGTCCATTATGGTTCTGAGCTTGCATTTTTACCAACCCAAAAAGCATCAGAAACAAATAATTTCTTAGATGAATACTCACATTTCTCGAAAGAATTAAAAACAAAAAATGTAGGCATTCGGCATTTGTTCAGAAGCAATCTATCCGAAAATAGTCTTATTATTGAGAGAGAAAATGGCATTCTTTACGACTCGTCTGTCACAAGTAATTTAAAGTATGGGTTCCCAATTGGCACATGTACACCTTATATCGTTTGGTCTAATGTTTTAAAAGATAAAGCGAAGCCTATTTGGGAAATACCGATAAACTTTAATGAAAAGGCATTTTCATTGTCAAAGTATTCAGTTGAAGATTTTGAGATTGTCAAATCTTATATAAAAGACTTGTTTGCTTCTGCTAAGGAGCATAAAGGGCTTCTTCATTTTAACTTTAATATTAGCTCTTTTTCTGATATAAAATATATGTACAAACTCTTCTCTTATATTCTTGGGCAAGCTGACTTGATATCATCATATAAAGCGAGCTTAAAGCAGATTATTATGTGGTTAAAAAAGAGAAATAATGTCGAAATAGACGTTCAAGATAACTTAGTTTGCTTTAGCTTTCCTGAAGATATAGATGATTTCACTGTTGTTTTTTACGGCGATTATAGAGTTGTCTCATTTGAAGGTGGTAATTGCTCAATTAAGAACTCAACTATCAGGTTTTATAATATCAAAAAAGGTACTGTTGTAAGAGTTTTGTTTGAAAGGGAACAAAATATTTAACCCAACGATTAAATGTATGGCAAATATTTCAATCATTACAAACTCCCATCAACCTGATGACAGCCGAGTCTATCATAAAATTGCTCTATCTTTAACTAAGAGTCATTCTGTGCAGATTATTTATTCACATAAGAATATAAAACAAAGTACTGAAAATGTACTATATACAAATATTAATACAAGTTCTAAAGCGAGTTTCTTAAAGAAGTCTTTAAAGCATATTGTTGACTTTAATACAGATTTAATCATTTGCGTGGAACCGTTTACTTTAGTAATTGGAAATATCGCACAAAAACACTATAAAATTCCTTTCGTATACGATTGTCATGAATTCTTTGCTGAAGCATTTGAGGATCGTTTTAAATACGGAAAGCTCTTTTTAAAAACACTGTATTCTTTTTTAGAGAGAAGCTTATATAAAAAGGCAAAGGGTGTGATTACAGTAAACAATATACTTGTTGAGCAGATGAAAAAGTATAACAAGAACACTATTTGTTGCGCTAATTACCCTATATTAGATGAGATTGAATCAAACATCAGAGAAAAAGAGTATGATTTGATTTATATTGGAGGCATTTCAGAGAACAGAGGTTTGACACAAATGCTAAAAATAGTTAAAGAAGCAAAAGAAAAGAACCGCCTTCTTACACTAATAATTATAGGTACATTTCTACAAGGAAATAGCAGAGAAGAAGTCGATAAAGTGATAGAGAAGTATAATATTAGCAATCAGATAACTATTATTAATCACATACCAAGTAATGAAATTCCTTCTTTTATACAAAAATCAAGAATTGGCTTATCTTTGCTCGATCCTAATACTAAAAGATACCAAAACGCCTTGCCACTCAAGCTTCTTGAGTATATGAAAGAAGGAGTGCCTGTTATAGCTAATAACTTTCCAATTGTTAGAAATGTCGTAGATAACTATAAGTCTGGTATTTGTATTGAGTATTCAGTAAATGAGGGCTTGGATGCAATAAATAAGCTTTTAAACAATACTGAGCTATATAATACTTATGCTCAAAATGCAAAACAAGCAATAAAACATGATCTAAACTGGCAAACAGAAGAAGCAAAGTTACTTGCTTTTATTGACAAGGCGATCAATGAATAAGAAGATTCTTTTTATAGCTTATTTTTACCCTCCACTTGCAGGTTCAGGAGTTTATAGACCTTTAAAGATGGTTGAATATTTGAGAAATCATGGATATTACGTGGATGTCTTAACTATTGAAAACATTAACTATCATACTACAGATAAAGAATTGTTATTACAATCTAAAGCTAACCATATACATCGGGCAAAATCATATGACCCATTAGCAATACTATCAAAATTCAAGAGAAAGAAACCAGGCAATGCAAAGCCACTTGTATTAAATGAACAAAATAAGCGATTAATTAACTCCTTTTTCCCAATTGACAATAAAATTGGGTGGTTATATCCTGCATATAAAAAGGCAAATGAGCTTTTTAAGAATAATTCATATGATCTTTGTTTTGCAACGATCGGACCATATACATCCGCCTTATTAGCCTCAAAAATAGCTCAAAAACACGCGATCCCATATGTTATTGACTACAGAGATCACTGGACGCTAAATAGCTTTAAATTCGATTATAATCCCTTAAACAGGGTGCTGTCTAAATATTATGAAAAGAAGATTACCCAAAAGGCTGCACTTATCTCTTGTATAGGAGATGTGATGAAGCATGAGCTCTGTAAGACTTTTATTCAAAATGAAGAAGATAAATGCCTTGTTTGCTATAATGGATATGATGAGAGGGAGTTTGAGCGTATTAACGAAGAGCCTGAAAGTAAGCAAAGAATCATCAGGTATTTAGGCACTTTTAATGGTAATAGAACAGTGAAATACTTCTCAAAAGCCTTGTTTGAGCTTATTGAGGAGGGTTATTGTTTTAATAATCTTTGTTTTGAGTTTTATGGTAATTTTGATTCTGAAACAGTCCAGTATTTAAGTATTTCAAAAGAAGATAGTCTCATCAAGATTTTACCACAGATACCACATCAAGAGAGTATTAACAAGATTTGCAGCGCTGAAGTCTTATTGCTTTTCATCTCATCAGAAGATGGGCAAGGGGTATTGACAGGCAAAATATTCGAATATATTAGGTCAAAGAAGATGATATTGCCAATGATACGTCAAGATGGCGAAGCAAATGCAATCCTTAAAAAGCTTGGTTATCAAAAATCATGCTCTATGGAAGACATTGATACAATAAAAAGCTATATCAAGCAAATCAATGAAAAGACTTTTAATAATTACCCAAGCAAAGACATAGACATATCTTTCTATTCACGAGAGAATCAATGCAATCAACTAATTAGAGAAATTGATAAGTTGTTTTTAAAATAAACTGTAAGAAATGAGATAATATGAGTTTTATACATATAATATTAACAAAAGTGGTAAAAGATGTTTTTATATTCATTAATTCTTAGTATATTTATTCTGATCCTATCTTTTATTCTAATTCCTTTAAACATCAAGTTCTCACACAAAGTAGGGTTTGTATCAATACCTAATAATCGCAGTGTTCATTCAAAAGTCATGCCTTCTTCTGGGGGGCTTTCTTTTGCTATACCAATTATTCTTGCAGAAATACTATTAATTCTAATAGTTCAAGATCCTTTTTTAAAAAAGAATTTAATTGGACTTGTGATTGGCAGTAGTTTAATTCTTTTTTTGGGTATAATTGACGACAAATACAATCTCAATGCTAAAGCTAAGCTCATTTGCCAATTGTCTATTGCTATCATAATGTTCTTTTTAGGTTTTAGAATAGAGCAGATAACAAACCCCTTTGGAGCTTCAATCTCAATTCAATATTTATCATTTCCTATTACACTTCTTTGGTACTTAATTATTATGAATGCGATGAATCTGATTGATGGGCTTGATGGTTTAGCTTCTGGGATTACGATAATATGCTGTTTTGTCTTAGCAATTGCTGGTTTCTATTATAATAATCAAACAGTTTTACTAACGAGTCTTTTTTTAGCATCAGGTTGTGTATCGTTCTTATACTATAATTTTCCACCAGCCAAAATCTTTATGGGAGATTGTGGAAGCCTATTTATTGGTTTTCAATTTGCTTCTATTTCAATATTGGGCACATATCAGCTTAAAGGACTAACAACAATAACTTTATTAATACCAGTAACGGTTTTATTTGTCCCTCTTTTAGACACTGTTACCTCAATATATCGTCGTTTAAGAAATAAGCAAAACATATTTCAAGCTGATAGAATGCATATTCATCACAGAATGTTAAATACAGGCTTATCAGTAAAAGCTGTGCTATATATCTCATGGTTTGTGACTGTTTTATTTGCTTTCCTTGCATTAGGTTATATACTTGTTAATAGGCAGATAATGCTTATAATACTGCTTTCTTTAAGTATTTTGAGTGGCATATTATTTTATTATTTAGTCAAAAAGGAGTTTTTCAAATGAAAAAATACTTAGTATGCATAATGCTTTTTGTGAATATAGCTTTTCTTTTTGGTATCAGAAATTGGCAAGCATATACTAATACTTCAGCAATTTATAAAATCAGAGTAGATAATAATAAGTTGCTTTTACCATCATGGGGGGGAGTAAGTACATTTTCAGTAGAAGATTTATTGTTTGAAAAAGATTTTATTCTAATAGACGGGCTGAGCGACTCTGATATTGTCGATGTATTAAAGAGTGAAAACACAACCTATTATGTAACACAAACCCAGGGCGTTGATATATTTAAAAAAGGTAAAAAGGCTATACCATGCAATCAAACTACTGGATTAGTCTCAAATAATGCTAAGAATATAGCGATATACACTAATACTCTACCTGACAGCTCAGTTTCAAGGACTATGTTTGTAGGAACCGATGAAGGCATATCCATTTTTGAGATCAATGACGAATTTCCATACCCTCTCTTTATTCAAAATCTAAACGAGAGTAATCATCTTCAGTCAAATAAAATCAATTCGCTTGTTATAGATAGTGAAGGCTATCTTTATATTGGAAGTAGATTTGGCTTATCTATTGTACATGCTGATTCATTACAATCAAGCTCAAAGTGGAAGTATTATGACACTTACAATACCAGCTTGATAAATAATGAGATCCTTGATATAGCTATCAAAGGTGATACTATTGCATTAGCAACCAAAAGCGGTTTGTATAAATCTACAAAACCAGCATTATTTCACAATAACCTTCTTATAAGTTATTTCCCATTTGATGCTTTTAATGCTGTGTTTATCGATCAAAACAATGATTTATGGGCTTCTTTTGGTTATATATCTGAAAGCACAGGTTTCTATGTTGTTGACCCTGAGTTTAAGCAGTTTGTTTATTTAAATGAAAATGAAAAATATGTTCACTATCATAGCAATCCTCAAGATCCTGTTTTTATCACAGACTTCGCATCGGTAAATAATATCATATGGGCTTCAACATGGGGGGAAGGCATTTACTCTGTTAGCTTTGATGGCATTAATGACTTTGACATTGTGAATTACAAACAAAAAAGCGTTTCAAGTAATGCAATCACAAAATTATGTATAGATAAGAATTCTACTTTGTGGGTAGCCGATGGTTATATGGGTGGACCTGCTTTAGCCAGAGGCACACGGGGTGTTTCAAGTTTTGATGGTTCAGACTGGCACCATTATACTTATAAAAATTCATCGCTAATAAGCAATAATATCCTAAGAATTGCAGTAGATAATCAGAATAGAAAATGGTTTGGTTCCTGGGATAGGCATCAAAATCCATGGGGTAATGGCGTATCTGTTTTAAATGACGCTGACCCACAAAACCCAGTTTGGCATAATATAAATACTGGTTTAATTTCAAATACGATTTCAGAAATAGCTTTTAATCCAAAAGACAATAATATGTGGATTGCATCCAGCCAGAGTGGAATAAATATTATAAACCCAAGTTATCAAATACAACAGCCCGTATATTTAAGCCTTACTAACTCTCAAGACCCTGTCACTATCCTTTTTGATGAAGATAGGACATTTATCGGCACGCAAAGATATGGCTTAGTTTATTGGGATGACTCGAGCACTCCTATTTCTGGTGGTGCTTTTTGGAAAAGACCTACACCAACTCCATTATTATCGGGTTATACTTACGGTATTACTTCATATAAAAGCGAATATGAAAGGCAATACTGGTTTGCAATGCAGTCTGGTCTATATATGTTTAACGGGTCGAATTGGTATGAATACACTGTCAGCAGGAAGAGAAAGATTTGGAATGCTGGTGACTTCTTTGACGAGACTTATTATTTTGCTGATGAAGAAAGGTTGTTTGCTGGGAATCCGAGCACTCCTTCTTGCATTTTAGCTGATCCTTTCGGAAGAATTTGGATTGGTACATTAGGGCAAGGTATCAGTATTTATGACACACAGGATGACAAATATATTAATATTAATATACACAATAGCCCTCTTCTCTCAAATTACATAAGCGACCTGAGCTATGACCCATTATCAGGCAATATGTATATTGCAACGAATAAGGGCTTGAATTCTGTAGAAATTGGAAAGCAGTACAAGACAAATAAAAAGCTTGGCTCTATTGTCGCTTATCCAAACCCATTCCGTCCAGGTTTAGATAGATATATAACATTCAAAAACACCGAGGCAACAACCATGCCCATTGGCTCAAATTCATGTAAAATATTCGACCTTAACGGACAAATTGTTCGTGAGTTAAAAGAAAATAGATTCTTTGAATTTGAATGGGATGGGAAAAGTGTATCAGGAAAAGATTGTGCTTCTGGTATTTATTTTTATTTGATTGAAACGAGCGAAGGCACGCGAAAAGGTAAGTTTGTAATTATTAGGTAAGGCTGTTGCATAGTAACCAAAATATCTTATAAAAGAATAAAGCAGACTCATAAAAAAACATCACCCTCTATATATATAGGGCTTACAAAATGGGGTTTTTTGAAAACTATTTTCACCTAATTCAGCAGATGCCTACTACGAGCGGGTTTAGAGATGATTTTTTTCTGACAATAACTATCATTAATTGGTTTAGATCAATTAAACTTGATCTCTCAATCCTCATCTTTTAGTATTATTCAAGTCTAAATAGATTTATTTTTGGCACACTTTGCAGTATCTTGTGCTTCTACCAGCTTGTTTTATCTGTACCAATTCAGACTGACATTTTGGGCATTTATCTTTGCCATATACCTGTAAGAAGTTCTGAAACTCACCAGTTCTATCATCAACGCGACGATAATCAGAGATCGTTGTACCATTGCACTCAATTGCTTTGAGTAGTATTTCTCTTGTTATTTTGATAATTTTTGCCCATTCTTTTTTGCTTATTGATTGTACGCTCCTTGTTGGTGAAATCTTACTATGGTACAGAATCTCTTGTGCATAAATATTTCCTATACCGACAATTATATTTTGATCCATCAAGAATGGTTTGATTTCAGTTCTTCTATACTTTGATTTTTCCAGTAAGTAATCTATATTATAATTTGAGCTTAATGGTTCTACGCCGAGCTTGGCAAGTAAGCTTGCTGTTTGCTCTGAGTTATTTACATATATTTTTCCAAAACATCTCACATCATCATAGATCATTTCATCATGGTTATCGAGCATGATCTTTGCGCGAACGTATTTGCCTTTATAATTATCAGGAATAGGGAAGATAAGCTTGCCTGTCATACGCAAATGGACGACGATTTGTTGATCTTTTGATAGCTTTATTAATATATATTTAGCGACTCTTTTAACTTCTATTATCGTTTGCCCTTTGACTAATTCAGAATTAAAAACTACTATATTATTCCGAAAAGATTCTATACCTATCAGTTCACGTCCGATAAGAACTTCATTTAACTCATTACAAATTGTTTGAACTTCTGGTAATTCTGGCATAATACATCCTATTAGTTTTTTTAAAAGCACCATATTCTATATAGATTAATATTGTCAATCTAAAAAAAATCATAAAAGCCGTTGTATTCGCATGATCGTGCTATCTTTATGCAGAGGTAAAGGGTAATTAATGGATGCTAAAAGCTGAATATAGTGTGCATTATTAAAGATACTTAAAAAATGTCTTGCATAATTTTGGCTATTTTAAAAAATGAGTATTAGGAGATAAAATGAAAAGTAAGCATAATAATATTATTGCTAAAAAAAGCCTTGGACAACACTTTCTCAATAATGAAATTATCTTGTCTGATATCGCCAATAGTGCAAGCATTTTACCAGATGATATTGTTTGGGAGATTGGTCCTGGAACAGGTAATCTGACAGATCATATATTGCAAAAGAATGTAAAGCCATATTGTTTTGAGGTTGATAAAGATCTTTGGCATTTGTTAAAAAATAAGTATCAGGATAATATATTTCTAATTGAAAAAGACATATTAAAAGTGAATTGGAATGAGTATATCTCTGAGCAAAAAATAAAAGTAGTAGCAAATCTACCATACCAGATTACAAGCCCATTTCTATTTAAAGTTATTGACTATCATGAGCACTTTGAACTATTAGTCCTGATGATTCAAAAAGAGGTAGCATTGCGTATTGCGAGCAAGCCCAATAAAAAGGACTATGGTGTCTTAAGTCTTAAAATTCAGTATTATTTTAATACTGAGATACTATTTGATGTTTCACCTGAGAATTTTACACCACCACCAAAAGTCTTTTCGTCAGTCATCAGGTTATCACCAAGAGCTGATAAGCCAGTAATTGACAATTTAAAACTATTTTGGCGTATTATCGAAACATCATTTTTAAATAGGCGTAAAATGCTAAGAAATAACCTAAAAGCCTTTAAATATACTATCGATTATGATCAATTATGTAAAAATGCACCTATTGATTTTGCAAGACGTGGGGAGACGCTCAGTGAGAGTGATTATATTAGTTTGTATAATTATCTTCAGCAATTTATTGTATGCTGAAGTCTTTTTACATTCTTCATTTCTAAACTTTAATCATTATAGCACGCTTGAGACAAATATCAATTATAATAATAGATTTCAAAATAACTATTATTTGGACTATAATGCAACTTTTGAAAACACATCAAACAGTTATTTTGATCGAAGTAATAAGAACTCAAAGGTTAGTTGGTCTTTAAAAAGAGAAGGTTTATACTTTCCTATCAGGCTTGATTATGTCTATCAATACTCATTAAATGAAGGCTTGCCGGAGGACACAATCTCTGTTATAGATAGACAAACGCAGATTGTTAATCTTTCAGCCAATAAGAGTTTTTATGATATTTTTAATATTCGACAGGACTTTGCATATACGACCATAAATGCTCAAAATAATGACTATCATGGCCATTTTTCAGAGAGTGCATTAGAGACTAATTATCAGTCTGATTATTGGCAACTAAATAATTCAACAAAATACAATATAAATTATGTTTTTCTTGATAAAAAGGAAAACTATTTAAGTGATTTTACATTTGCTTTTAATGATGGGCATAGAGTCATTGAATCAAATATTAATTTAAGCCAACAAATTCAAGACCTGTATATATACAATACCAAAAGCGACGTTGCTAAAAGAGTCGATTATAATGACTGGGTTCACATCAATATGCCTTTTATGCAAGAAATAATATGGAACTTTGAACATAATGGTAATCTAAAAAAGAATACCTTTGAAACCAATCACGAGAGAGAAAACTCCTCGTACGAACAATTTATCGACACTTCTCTTGAAAATGATAATCAATACTTCTTTTTGGTAATAGGATCTCAAAACGGATACACAAAAAGGCATTTAAATAGCAACAATCAGGATCGAAAATCAATAGATAAGGCATTATATTCCAATATAAAAGTATATCAAAATGTTGTGGACTCATTATCAATAAAGCTTTCTGTGCTTTTGACGCAAAATTACCATTCTCAAGATTTTAAAATGCTTGATAATGATAGGCAAATACAGATCGGTTCAATCTATTTAAAAGAGCAATTAAACCCAATAATCTTATTAAAGTCATTGTTTTCAATACAAAGAAATCACGAAGTATATATTGATAAAAGCTTATCGAGTAATAATAATAGGAAAACAACATATATCTTTCAACCAGAAATTGTAAGTAATTTAACAGAAAAACTACAATTGTTTAACAACTATAATCTAAAATCTAATTACGAGAATTATATTTGGAATGAGCATTTAAATGACAGATTTTATAGGCGACTAAGTGCTGAATTTGGCTTTAAAGCGAATCGATTAAATAAAAACCCTGAATCCTCACTGCAAGTAAGTGGTATTTATGAAACCAATGAAACAGCAGAAAAGCAGGGTACAAATTGGTATAGAAACAATCAAAACATTATTAGAACCATTGCTGTGCAATTGAATATGTTCAATGATAATTTTGAATATAAAGTTGCACCACAAGTGAAGTATCACTATCAGAAGCATGAGTTTGATATTTTATTTAATATGAACTGGTACTTTGCGAAAGACTCAGCAATTAGGTTTAATATTAACCCTATTGGTAATACATTTAATAAGTTTATTTGGAAGGCTTTTATAGATATAGATTTTGTCTATTAGTATGCTTATTTGTAGCCAAAGATATCCAAGAGTCCGCCTTTTTTACGCCAATCAGGTTTTATCTTTATCCACAAATTGAGCTTAGTTGGTTTCCCACTTAGCTGCGCAATGCCCTTTTCTGCTTCTTTACGAATTTTCCCAATCATTGCCCCGTTTTTACCGAGGAGTATCCTCTTCTGGCTTTCGCGTTCAAGGTAAATAGTAGCTCTGATGAAGTCATGGTTTTCATGTTCTTCGTAAGCATCAACTAAAACTGTACTTGAGTAGGGGACCTCTTTTTCTAAGTTTACAAAAATCTTTTCTCTAATTATTTCTTGGGCAAAAAACCTCATCGGTAGGTCTGATAGCTCGTCTTGCGAGTATAGAGGTGGATTGTAAGGTAAATCGCTAATTATCTCTTTTAAAATTCCATTTATATCTTTGGCATACAATGCTGAATAAGGGAAGACCTTATAAAAGCTTTCACTTGCTAATTTGATCTTCTCTGAAACGAAAGGTTCATTGAGTAGATCAACTTTGTTAAGAATGGCTAAAGAAGGCTTTTTAATCTTTTTTATCAGGTTTATAACTTGCTTATCATATTCAGTTGGGAAATCACAAATATCAGTGATAAATATGATTAAATCAGAGTCTTCAAGAGAGTTTTCTATATTTGTTATCATTCTTTTTTGTAATTCATATCGAGGTTCAACAAAGCCTGGTGTGTCAAGAAAGATGATTTGTGTATCGTCTGTATTATAAATACCCTTAATGCTAATCCTGGTTGTTTGTGGCTTTGGCGTAACAATTGAGAGCTTTTCTCCTAAAATTCTATTGAGAAAGGTCGATTTGCCAACATTTGCTTTTCCAACAATTGATACAAAGCCTGCTTTAAAGTTTTCATTCATAAAAGCCATCCTAATTATCTTTATTCTTAATTATTTTATAAATCATTGTTTCAATTAAAACATAATCGCTTGCCATACTAAGCTTTATTTGTCTATCTGTTTGTAATAATATCTCAATTGCATTTTTAATATTCTTTAGCGAGTAATTTTTCAAGAAGTTAATATATTTATCTCTAAAAGTAGGGTGTATTTCAGGCATATAACGCATTTTTAGCTCATTAGGAGATATGTTTTTTTGCATAACAGCTGATAGATTCCATAATGTAAAGAAAAGATTGGTAATCATAGTAATAATCATTATTTGGTTTACATCGTTTTCAAGCAAGTTATCAGCGATAAGAATGGCTTTTTGTGCGTTTTTATATCCTATTTCATCGAGGAGTTCAAATATTGAATAAGTCTTAGAAAATGCTGTACAATTTAAAACATCTTCATTGGTGACGTGTTTTCGGTTTCCAATATATAATTCAAGCTTTGAAAGCTCATTTGATGCCACATAATAATCAAGCTCTATGCTATTCAAAAATGTATTTCTGGCAATGTTATCAAATATCAATCCTCTTGCTCTAATCTCCTCATCGAGCCATCTTGCAAGTACATTTTGGTAGCGTATTTCTTTGCATTCAATAACCATACATGAATTAAAGATCGCTTTCGTTGAAGATTTACGTGCGTCAAGTTTATCTACCGAGAAAATGAATAAATTGTCTGGTGAAGGATTGGCAAGATATTTGGTAATTTGGTCTTGATTATCGCTATTTAGGTTTTCATAGTTTTTTAAGACAACTGTTTTCTTTTCTTGGATAAACGATAGCATATTGAGTTGCTCAATAATAGTATTAATTGAGTTTTCTTTGGTAGAAAAATTATCACCATATGCTAAAAAAGAATCGAAGCCATCAAATTCTGCAACATTGTGTGTTTTAAGTATGATCTTCAAAGCTTCATTTTTTTGAAAATCTTCAGTTCCCAAGATACAGAAATTGTTTATTGTTTTTATCTTGCTAATATTTCTGTTTAATTCATTGAAATCAAGTTTAATAGATGCCATTATATTTCTTTTTTAGAAACCATGAATAATAAGGATTATGGTGATAAGCGATACTAACCAACAATAATAAGCAAAGTATTTTAACTGGGCATTTCTAATCATTTTTAATAATAAGCTAATTACAAGCAAGCCAGAGACGAATGCGCCAATAAAGCCTACAAAATAGTTTAATAATACAGAGGAATCTAATGCTAATAGATCTTTAATCTTTAGTAAATTAGCACCTAAAATTACAGGAATGGAAAGAATAAAAGAAAACTTTGCTGCCTCATCACGTTTTAGCCCAGTAAAAAGAGAAAAAACAATAGTAGTCCCAGATCTTGAGATACCTGGTGCAATGGCTATTGCTTGCCCGAGTCCTATGAAGAGAGCTTTGAAAAACCCTAATTCTTCGATTTTAAGCTTACCTGCTTTCAATTTATCAGAAATAAAGAGAATAATACCTGTGACAATCAATAAGAATGCTACGACTAATGCTTTAGAGAATAATGCCTCGATAAATTCTTCAAATAAAATGCCAATAATGCCTGTAATAAAGGTAGCAGCGATGATGAAATAAACTTGTTTGTGTAGTGACTTTGTCTTTTCTGATTTATCCCACTTAAAACAGGATATACAAAGCTCGAGTATATCTTTATAAAAATATATTAATACGGCAATTAATGAGCCAAAATGAAGAAATATCTCAAGACTTAAATCAGGACTAATCGCCCCCTTATTTAAAAAGTGTTGGGCTAAGACAAGATGCCCAGAGCTGCTGACAGGTAAAAACTCTGTCAATCCTTGTATAATTCCAAGAATAAGTGTTTTGATCATGTAACCTCCTTAAAATAAAATATTGTCAAGTGATGATATCTTTATAAATTCATAACCCTGTTTGTTTATTAGATCACAGAGACCGTAAAACAATTGGTAACTTCCAAGTTTATAATATGGTATTGTAACAACAATAATTTGTTGGTTTACCCCCAGGTTAACAATCTCATTTAGTTTTGTATTTAAGTTAATCGTACTTGAACTTAAATCAAGGCTTAAGCTTTTTTTATATGAGCTCATAACGTTCTTTTGTGCAGTATTAAATGCGATAGATGAAATTGGAGTCATATTATCGACAAAGTAAAGATTGTGTTTCTTTAGAGTTTGCATGGTGTAATGCATTATTTGTTCGTCTGTTGTAGCCAATGAACCTAAATAATTAATTGTTCCTTTGGCTTCAGGTAGCTCTTTAATCTGTTCTTTTAAGGCATTGATGATGTCTTTTTCTGTAAATTTTACTTCAATCCCGTATTTACCATGGTCTATTTTTGGGTAATTAATATCTTCCATAGGTACATTAATCAGGACTTCTGAATTGCTAATCAAGACTTGTTGATAAATTCTATTAGTGTTTTTTCTAAAAGGAATAATTGCATAATTGAGGTGAAATGGTATTTGCAAATATTGACTAAGGTCTTTAAAATCCTCATCTCCAAGCTCAGTAATAATAATCGCTATCTTTGGTTTTTCTATAGGGTAAGACTTTGATTTATCATAGTAAATATTAATAATATATGTATCTGTTTGATTTGGAGGTTTAAAAGAGAGCTTCTGTGTTGATCCCGAAACATTTTCTTCACCTGATATTAATAGCCAACCTTGAGAGGTTAACTCTTTTGTAAAAAAGTAGTTTGCGAAATAAAGATCAAGTTTTGCTGGATTGATAGGGATTTGAATATTTACTGTATTATCCTTTTTCTTTATTCTATATAATTTCTCTGGTACTTCCAGCTTTTTAGCACATTCAAGTATATCGTTTTCTGGTGTTTTTTCTAATTCAATAGGCGGTTCCTCTGGTTCATCAACTTTGACGACTTCTTGGTTCTTTGCAACTTTATCTGTTTTTTTCAAAAAGCCTTTTGAGTTCGCAAGCCAATGTATAAAAAAGAATAATACAATGAATGCAAATAGAAGGAATATAAAACTCCTGCTTTCACTTCTAATATTTGTTTTCTTTCTTTTATTAGCGGGCTTTTTTCGTTTATTCATTTATAATTCACCTTTATACAATCAGTATTTATAAAAAGAATAAATTGTCAAGTATTTTCTTATAGGGTTTTACTGGTATATGCTTTAAAATAATGGTTCTCACTTAGCTAAAGGCGAGATTTTTTCATGCAGTAAAAATAACTTAAAAAAATCTTGCTAAAAATGTAATTCTGATTATATTATAAAAATACGTATAAATGTCTATTTGATACCTATTTGATGCCCTTTTTACTTCCTTTCATTCTCCAAGATAGCAAAGGGAATGTCAAGGGAATCTCAAGGTAAAGACAGATGAGAAGGAGACAAAATGAAAGTTTATTTAACAGGTGATCATAAATTTCCTAAACGCATAGGGGAGAGTATATTAGCTTATTATGCAAATAATAATGTAGTGATTTTACGCAAATCAGTGAAGAGAGCGATATTGCCTCAAAATATAAATATCAAGAATAATCAGCCATATCTCTGTGCATTGTGGCAAGAAATGCCTTTGCAGGTAAAGGCTCTTTTCACAGATTATGCGAAGTTTTTTAAGATGGACACCAAGCAAAAGAGGACACAGGGCGTGTCTGCATTTAGTATGTTTATCTACTTTATTTATCGTGCACAGAAGCGTTTTGGTACATTGATTAAGGATATGAGCATTGACTTTGTTTTGAGCATTTTTCATATGTTTAATAGTCTGAATAAATTGATGAAGGAATCACTCTTATACCGCCTGACAATGAAGCTGCCAACGAGATTTAGACATCTTGTAGAGAAAAAAGAAGTTTTAGAAGACGAAGCAGAATGTTCAATACCTAATTATTCAATTCAAAATGTCGATGAAAAAGTACATGATGGTGATATATGCCAATCTCAGGCAGATAAAATAGCTGATCCATAGCTGGTCCATGCTTCGGTGCGGGTTAGGTACTTCGACTCTGTCGAAATATTGCTAAAAATCTATCGTTTTTTTAAACGATACCAGCAGCGTAGCGAGGACTTAAAAAGTGTGTTGTTAAAAAAGAAGTTGATTGTCTTGATCTGTGTGCCATGGAACTGTTTGTGTTTTGTTGCTGTGCGTTGTGAAAGAAAAAAGGCTCGTCCCCCTTTCGAGAGTCGAGCCAATAATTTCACCTAAGTGAAAAGTCTATTTGATATACATGATCTTCTTTGTTTGGCTAAAGCTTGGTGAGCTGAGTTTATAGAAATAGATACCTGCTGCACAGTTTTTCTTGTGATTATCTTTTCCATCCCAAACGAGATTATGTTTACCTGGATTAATATTATTATGAGGGTGTTGCATAGTCAACTATATTTTCTCAAGAAATCTATTTAAAAAAAGGCATAAAATTAATGTAAATATCTCTTGACAAATAAGTTAGGAGGTTTATATTGGTACTTAATCAACCACAAGGAGATAAGAAATGAAT
>JAKPKU010000131.1 GCA_029553545.1 Candidatus Cloacimonadota bacterium | reverse complement strand
TAGATACTGCGGATTTCCGGGCATACCCACTTTGCCTAAATCATGCAACAACGCTACTATAACACAGCTCTCATCACTTATTTCCGGTGCAATAGCAGCTTTGATCTTTAACATAGTTTCAGCAACATTTACCGAGTGCTCCAAAAGACCACCCTCTTTGCTGAGATGGTATTTCGTGCTTGCAGGTGCTGTTAGCCAGGTAGTTTCTTTCTCCATAAAGTTAATAAGGTTTTCAAAATTAGCCTTTCTATTAACAACCCTTGTTTTTAAGTCCTCATATCTTAGCTTTACTGTCATTACACCCCTCTTTTCCCTTTTTCTCAATCCGAGACAAACTATTATAAAAATATTTTACAGTTTTAACTGTACCATTGTACGGACAGTGCCATGATTTAATGATATCCATCACTTGTCATTTGCTTTGTACAAAATGTGTTTCAATAATACCTCATAACCTTTACGCCACTCTTTGCGGACACCAAGCCCTTCTTTATTTTTCCATAGAGCTTCCGGCCCGGTTGTTCTTGATAAGTCAATTCCGAAGGCACCATTAACCAATTTTATAGTCTGAGAATTTTTACAGTTACCTACTTGATAGCACTTTTGCAAATCATTACTTTTAAGGATTACTGCACAGAAGTTCTCAGCAGCTCGTACCTTAAGCACATTGGAAAGTACCCCTTTGTAAAAGCTATCATAAAGTTGGTTCCATTCGTTGATAATGATATACCGCTTATTTGAAATCTTTTCAATCTTTTCGCTGTATAGCATGGAGGCCACCAGCTCCGGTTTAAGAATATCTTTTTCCCTACAATATGCAATAATGATGTTCTTATCATTGTACTTGTGCAGATAAAGGCCAGTATCAATCTTCTTTGATTTACTTAAAATATTGCTAAGAGCGTCCGGTCTGATTACAAAGTCTTGGTTCTTATTCAGTGTTTCGGGCTGATTCAAATATTCATCATTTTCAAAACTCTTACACTTCAAAATATCATGGAAAATTTCTTTATTTATATCAAATATGTACACCTTTCCCGGTAGGTTTCTTGATGTACTGCCTGACCTATCAAGGTTAAGGATACTGTATTTAAGTTGTCTGCCACATGGATCATAACCAAACACATAAGATATATTCCTTGCCGTAGCATCCGAATAGCCCATTGTGCAGAGCGTAAAGCATTTATTTTCAATAGCCCGTACCTTCTGATAATAACTCCACTTTTTATAGTCAACATGTCCTCCTGTGGAGTTAATTATAATATCAACACCATTCACACCAAAAGCCCTACTAAAGAGCGGCTGTGTTGAATCATAACATATTGTCCTGCCTATCCTGTAGCCCTTGTATAATACTGGAGCATAGAGGTTGTCCGGCATATCTGCATAATCGCTGAATTCAAAGGCCGAGAAGCTAGTGGCAATATGTTTGACATAGAAATTTAGGTAGGTTTCATCATCTGCAGCATTTGGATTTGCATAGTATGAATAAATCATATCGTGACTATCACTTGATGCAAATACTACCGGGCACCCGGCCTTTTCACTAATTTCAAGCACAATATCTTCAATTCTTTCGGTGTCAGCGGTTTCCCCATCGGAATAATCACAGAGATTTAGACTGTAAAGCTTATCGTTGAAGGGAGAATATGCATGCTCAGGAAACACGAACAAATCAAGATTTGCAGCGTTTACTGATTCAAGAACCCTATTAAACTCCTTTTCCGCTTTTTTACCTTGTAAAGTTCTATCTTGTAAATATAGTCCGACCTTCACTGATATCCCCCCATTCTAAACCTCATGCAATACGATATTATTGCAGTTAAGTTTATTTTTAAAGAACTCAAGATGTGGCTTCGCATCACTTTTTGTAACCAATATGCCGCAAAAAGAATTCTTTGCCATGTTCAATATTCCGCCATTCATATGCTTGTTTATTGAAGACTCAATCTCTATTGAGATGATCGGTAAAAAAAGATTCTGGACTGTTCCATTCAGTATTGCAAAGAGCATTGGAAAATTAACAACATCATTATTTAATTCACTCGCCAATGCTTTCATCCACTTGATAAAGCTCCTTGGAGAATTAAATCCTGAAACAACATCCAGCTTCGGTATATAGTAGCTGTCCACAGGTTTGCTTGACTTCCTGACTTGCTTGAAATCCGGCGATACAAATGTCTTTTGTAATAGATAGAAGTCTGCAATTTCACTGCTGCTTTCAAGATTGTTATATACATGCTGATTAAGCATAAACTCCCATTGAGCTTTATAGGGAGCATAATTCTGTCTAATCTCCATACCTGAATTTGAAATGTATGGGACTATCTTTTCATACATTTCAACTGATGCAACCTCTCCACCATATGTACTTCGTTTGGTTGTTCTAATTTCAGATGTACTTGGAAAGATATCATCCTTATTTGTTTTGAGATTTTCAATACTTCTTGATATATGTGTCCAATCGGCGAAGAACGTGTTCCTATATCCGCACATACTTGTAAAATATCTATGAAGTTTTAAACCTCTCCGATATGTATCGTTTTCTTTGACCGCAGCATCATTATTCACTATTACAAAATTAAAAAGGTAATCGCCACAATATAGATTTGCAAAATTACTTAATTGATTCTTGCTTGAGGTTGTAGAGCCTTCTATTTCAAAGCCAGCAAAAGGCAACTTGCGAATTCTGTCCAACATTACTGGATTGTCTGAAAACAATGGTTTTAATGCATCAATATTAAAATATTTCTCTGTATCAAAATACCAAACTACATCATATTTAGGTGCATAGCATTCGCTGCTTGGCAAGCTAATATGCTCGGTTGCAGATATAAAACCAAGCTTTCTGCCCAGCTCATAGATTGCTTCTTGGATAAATAATGTTTGATTTTTAGGCAAATTACCGCCTCCTTGTACATTATTTTTGTTTATTGTTCTTATCATCAAGGCTATAAAATTTACTTCTTTACAACAACCTCTGTTCGCCGGTCGATTTTATATTCAAATTCTACCTTTATCTCGCCGTCAGCCGGTACATTAACAGAGAATTCAATAAGCCCTGATGTTTTCTTGCTATATTCATGAGTTGCAGAAACCATCTCCCATACACCCCAGGCATAATGTTCAAAATGTACTTCCGCAGCTTCTTCCTTATGGTTCTTAATAATGCACTCATATTTGTAATGTTCAAATCCATTTATTTTCTTTCGGTCAACTTCATTGAAATCGAAGGTGATGTCAAACGCATTGCCGATAGTGAGCTTAATATCTTCATCCTTTGGGGTGTGCCCTATACTATCCTCACCAATGAACTCAAGAGAATTGTCTGCTTCATCAGCTTTATACAGTTTGATTTTCCCCTTTGGCATAGCGCTACCCAAGCCACACTCTTTCGTATTTGTAAATTCAATAATTACATTTGCCTTTTCTTCACTCATGTTGAGCTTGTAATACTTTTTATATGGTATATTTAGACCATTTAAAATATTGATTTGCTTGGTCTGATTATCTTTCAGATTAGTTGGATTTACTAATGTGTACATGTGATAATCAAAGAAAGCTTTTTCCTCAGCTTGAGGCGCAGCAGAGGACTCACAAATATACATACGTTCTTCCATGTTATAGCTATCGTCCTGAATTCTGTTGACATCTCCGGCAATAAGTTTTATTTTGGCATTTTCAAACGTTGCACCGCTTTGATTTTCAATTTCTGCCCATCCTGCAATGTTTAAAGCTTTTTCCAAAATCTCTACGACATAGTTTGCATTCCAATTTAAGCCCTTGCTAAGATAGGAAACCTTAACATGCTCAGATGTCGACTTCCCAATTTTCCATACAAGAGCAGGCTTTGCGATAAGTCCCGATGGTAGGGAAGGGAGAACAATTTCTGCCTGAGGATCGATATATATTTCCTTTGTATCATTATCCTCTAATACACATCTTCCAGCTCCCTCAACCGATAAAAGACGACAGCTTTTCTTTTCACCGATTTTCCTATCTTTTAAATAAACTTCCTTATCAATGTACTTTTTGAGGAGCTTATCCCTATCAACTAAATCATAATCATAATTGAATTCCAAGATATTCAAACCTTCCACCAGGAGAGAATCCGTTTCAATCTGCTGTGCTACATCAGCAAAAATAAGCTCAGTCTCAGTCCCTGTAAGGCTTACGGTACGTGTTTCCTTGACAGCACCGAATCCTCCATTGTAAATGGTCAAGGAAATGTCTTTTGTATCAGCCGCAGTACATAATTTCTTCATGATCCACACCTCCGATTTTATTATATCATTCATCGTGTACATTAAAACGGACAGTAAATTTAAGTTCTATACTGTTTTTACAAAATCAATAAGCTGCTAAGCTTGCACAGAAAACCTCTGTTATATCAAGAGAGAGAGGGATGCCCTCTCTCTCATTGAAAAACTATCTTTTCTTTCTATCAAGATAAATCAAGAATGCAAGAAGCACAACTATTAACAGAATGATAAGTGTACCTTGAACAGGGTGTTGTTTCAGTGCTTCCAATAACTGCATGGTTTCCTCATAATGCAAAACCTAATCCCCCCATCTATGTTAATTTATATAATCTATATTAAATTTCACATAATGGAAAACTTGCTCCTACAACCTTATTCCTAACTAATTTTGCTTGAAATAATGCCTTATCTGCTTCTGTAAATAATATATCTATAGCAATTGGTTTATCAGTTGTTGCTACTCCAATACACACAGTAACACCAAAACATTTTTCGGATTTCTCTATTGCCTTTCTTAACCTCTCCGCATATTTTAATGCTCCTTGGCTATCTGTGTCAGGAAGGATAATGGCAAACTCTTCGCCTCCCCATCGTGCAATAGTATCAATCTCCCTGGAATTTGCTTTGAAAACTTCCGAAATCCGTGTGAGGAGCTTGTCCCCAGCCAAGTGCCCGTATTTGTCATTTACTCTTTTAAAATGGTCAATATCTATTATGACTAATGAAAGTGCAGTTTTTGAACGATTCAGTCTTTTTAACTCTGATTCTAACTTTTCATAGAGGTATCTACGGTTAAAAAGATCCGTGAGTGGGTCTTTATAGGCATAATATATTATGTTTTTTATCCATAGGCCGCAGAATACACTAATAACAGTTGAAAATACAATAACACTTATCCAAAAATAGTTATAGAAGGTTGGTTGTATGCTGTAATAGACAAAGCAAACAATAGAACTTATTAACAGTCCCCCAAGCCCCATACAAATAGAAATATTCTTATATAAAGCATTTCTCATACAAAAAGATCACCACACTTACCTATTCCATCTATCTATTTACATTATTTTACTTTATTTATCAAAAACATTACAATAACTTTTTCCATGTTTTAGCATTTACTTTATATTTTATACTTAAATTCCCTTTGAGTAAATATCAATCATTACTAATGGTACTCATTGTATATATAAAATAAGGGTAGACTACCTACCGTTGTGTGTTCTACCCTTATTTCAACCTCTGTTTTTGTGAACTAACATGGCTCGAATAATATCGTTTAGCAAACTTATTTGTCCTTCCGATAATTTATTGGCTAATAGCTCCATTTCTAACCTTTCAGGACTTTTAGCACTATCTCTATGGCCGAACGCAAGATAATCAAGAGTTGTATTTAAAGCAATCGATAGATTTAAAAAAGTCTCGAATGAAAATCGCTTTTCTCCTCGCTCTATCTTGCCCTCGTATTGTGGAGATATATCAACTTTTTCAGCAAGTTGAAACTGTGTAAGTCCCATTTTATTTCGTTCTTGTTTTATTCTTTCTCCGATAGCCTTATAGTCCATGTCTCAACCCCCTGTAATAAACATACAGGGAAGATTTTGAAATAAAAACAGTCCATTGGTAAATACAACTATTTACTATATGGTCACATTTTATTTTTGATTAATTTCTAAACCATATCACAACTCAGCATAAACCATCTGCATCAATATTTCCTTATCATCCATCATTGGCTTTTCCGGAATAGTTTTAAGCCCATTTTCAAGAATTATTTTTCCGGTCACAGCCAGGCACAGCGCGTCAATAACATCATCAATTTTTTTACGATATGGAACATCAGCCAAAAACTTTTCTATAACCTGGTTAGCATCAGGATAATATCTTCGTAGGATTTCGAGGCGCTTCTGCTGTCCTTCATTGGTCGTCTTGTCTTCAAGCACAGGCCGATTTTCATTAAGCTTTGAAAAGCAAAATTCAGGATGGCTTTCAACAAGTCTATTTTTCCAGTGAGGATTATTCTGCAAAAATTCATCTACTTGCTTTATTGCTTTAGTTATTCCTAACGAAAATGGATTTAACTTCTTTCCTAAAACAGAAACATTACACTCTATTGCTTCGTCTTTTCCTTGTGCATATACAGCCTGTCTGCAAGGCACCTCAAATATGCTTGAGCCTTTTTTGCCAAGTTCTTTCTTGACAAGGAGATCAGGACGCGCATCACTTCTTCTTTCAGGAAGGCCTATTGGAATATCAATTATCAAGCTGTCAGCATTGGAGTATCGTTTGCATATATCATTTATAGTATTAAATTTTTCAACCTCAAAGCTATTTTCAGTTATGCAAACAGCAACCCACTTGCCCTTGCAACCATCTATTCCAACGCATCTATAACTTTTATTCGTACCTGTTAATCTATTGAAAATAGAAATAAATTCTTGTTCAATGCTTTTGAAATCCCTTAGAAAAAAATCATGCTCCATAGATATTTTTGGTGCCCTATCATATATGCTAATATTCATTAGCGCTTGAAACTCGAAGTAAAGCAAGCTATCATCAACATCTTTTATCAGCTTATATTCTTCATCAGACAAATCACCGATTCCAAACCATTCATAGATTGTACCCTGAAGTTTTTCTTCAATAATAAAATACTCAGATAAGTTCCGCTTTACCGGTCTTGTTAAATCTGATATATAGCTTTCGCTTGCATCATGCAAAAGACAGCCAAGCTGAACTCTTTCTGAATAGCCTCGACTTTTGGCTTCTTTATAACAGTTAACTGAATGCTGTGCAACTGAATAAAAATGCTTGAAGTGCCCGTTAGCCCTGGTCATTAGAGATAACGAGTGCGCTATATCCTCTATTTTTATATCTGTCTTAACCGGCTCCAAAGGATAGAATCTCGTTTTGGTGTAAGTAAGTATATAATCCAACATCTTGAACCCCTCATTTCTATTACAGCTTGATATGATGTGCCTCCTAATAATGTCTTTTCGATCACTAACCAAATTTTATTCATATTGCTCAATAGTATCCTGCAAATGACACTTATACTTTTTAATAACATCCTCCGGCGAAAGTATTTTTACTTTGCTGCCGAATTGAAATATCCAGGCAAAGAAAGTTGAGCTTATAGCTATATTTATTCTCACAGCAAAGTTGTTTTCATCAACCTTCTCCAAGGTTATATCCTTGCCAAAACGGTCAATAACTGCATTGACAAGGGAATTGTCAAAACTTATTTTAACAATTTCTTCTGCTCCACCGAACATATTGAATACTTTCTTAGTATAATCCGCGATATTAAAATACTCATCGTCTGGCAGTATCACTCTGGGCTGATCTACGATTTCTATATTCGTCATCCTGTCAACTCGATAATGGGTAAAGTCATTGTATTTTTCCGAGAAAGTAATGAGATAATAATTCTCATCATCCCAGGATAAAGCATAAGGACTAACAAAATAAAGGTCTCCATTCTTTCTATATTTCTTTTCTTTTTTGATATCGTAGTCAAAATACTTGAAAGATACCTGCTTATTTTCTGCAATTGCAACATGAAGCCTGTCCACATTATAATAAATGTTTTCATTAATAGCCTTAACCCTGTTTGCCACATAAACTTGGCGATGAAGCGACATGGCCTGACGGGAACTTGCCAGGCTCTCTATTTTTTTAATAAGTTCATTACTCTTTTTATATGTAACAAATTTTGAGCATTGGACAGCATCAACCAAAAGCTTCAATTCCGGTAATTCAAAGACACGGCTTGCTACAAAATAATCCGTAGTTTTGCTTTTTCGAGTAGCAATATCAATTCCGTAATGACACAAAGCTTCTATATCGTCATAAATTGATTTCCGCTCAGCAGTAATGCCGTAACGTTCAAGTTCTGCTATCATATCATTGACTGTCATAGTATTTTCTTCATCCGTTTTTTCAAGAAGCATTTTCATTAAATATAGAATTTTCAACTTCTGATTAGAACTTTTTGCCATAACTGCACCCCTAAAATCCCAAAATTATTCCAAATAATTACACCTCCAATGATACCATAATATCACAGGAGGTGTCCAATAAAACGGATTGTGTTTTTATATTACTGCTACTATTTCTTTTCGCCAATGATCCTTTAATTGTTTCTGCTTCTATAATACTAATTATTTTTCCGCTCATTGAATCAATAATCACCTGAAGATAGCTTATTGATTATAGCAAGTGCACTATCTGTAATTGTTGCTCCCTCATAAGTCACAATAAGCTTTCCACTATAATATTTATCATATATATCCTGCTTTTCAAGCCATCGCTTATCGTAGCTTTCTACCCCCAACATTCCTAAGTGCTCCCAATACAATTCTTTACCGCTGGGCAGCGTAATTGTAAAATCTGGTTCAATCCATTTACCATTTTCATATCCAAGCTTCTTTTCGTACTCATAAGAAATACCATTCTGGGCAAGAAGGTTGGCAATAATAACCTCGGATTTACTCCTAACACGGTCTCCTTTCAGAGTAGAATATATTCTGTTAAGCATGTGTTTTTCAACGCCGAGATATTTAGCTATTTCTTGATGAAGTTCATTTGAAGATGAATTATCAGCGATTAAAAATACCAGGTAATCAAGCAGACCATGCTTATATTCACATTTTTCATGAATAGAACTTTGAATATATTGCATTTTTGCTTCAGAAATTTCTTGCTCTAAAACATCAACAACCAATCGTCTGTCCAATGGCTTAGTTGTGGTAGTAAATCCCTTTACAACACTTTCATAAACCTTATTGACAATCGTCTTAACATCGATCTTTGATCTTTTAACAGTGGTAATCAGATTTTTTGTTTTTGTACAGTTTATAATATCCATAAGGGCTTTATCTTTTACATTTGAAAGGCTCTTTAAATCGGAAAAACCTTTGCACTCTATTTTTAATACTCCACTGTCTAAATAGTAGGGCAAACACTGTTGCACCTCTTCATCTTCAAAATAGGGCAATGTATGCAGTCCTTCACCTTGCTCAGCTATTTTTTTATATGTATCTACAAGCTTTTCAGCCGATGGAAATGACCCATCTATAAAATATTTGCGCTTTACATCAATGTTTTTATTCGTATAAAGTAAATAGGCATTAGCAACATTTCCATCACGTGCAGCTCTTCCGACTTCCTGATAATATTGCTCCACAGATTCTGGTATCATAAAATGAATAACAACTCTAATATCCGGGATGTCTATTCCCATGCCAAATGCGTTGGTAGCAAATATTACACTAATTTCATTGTTCTTATACCTATCAATAATCTCTTTTCGTTCCTTGGCTGTCATCTCACCATGAAAGCAAACAGATTTATATCCCTTTTCATTAGCTTTATCAGCAAGCTTTTCTACACCACGTTCACTGCCTATTCTATAAATATAGATCAGTATCTTCTCATTTTTATGAATTTTGATAATATCCCAGAGTTTATCTTCCTTTTCATTCTCATTACTAAATTGAAGGACTTTTAATGATATTTCCGACCTCATGAGAAGATTGTCTCTTATGATATTGGACTTATCAATCTTAAATTCACTGCATATATCTACAACTTCTTTGGGATTCAAAGTTGCTGTTAATGCGAGTATTTTTGGTTTGTCTTCAGAGTCATCGTAAAGGCAGTCCAAAAAAACAGGAATCCGCTTATAAAACGGCCTGAAGCTGGTGCCCCACTGACTGACACAATGTACCTCGTCAATTGCAAGCAAAGTTATCTCTTTTTTACGCTCTCTAATGCAATACTCAAAAAGCCCATCTGTTGCAATCTTTTCTGGACTTACAAAGATAAATTTCGGATTGATAATTTTATTTGCAAAATCAGTGAGTACTTTTGCTTGCTTTGCTGAATCCATTCCACCATGAATTGTAAGCACCTCAAAGCCCTGCTCCGCAATCTTTTCGGATTGCTCATCAATAAGGGAAATAAGTGGAGAAATTACAATTGTTATGCCGCCTGAAAGTATCCCTGACATCCAGTATATCAGCGATTTTCCTCCTCCGGTGGGCATTATACAAAGCGTATTATCACGTTCTATAACATTTGAAATAGCAGTTTTCTGAAACTCTTTTATAGCAAACTGATTTTCTTCAAATTTTTGGGCAAGTTTAGGAAAATTTTTCTTAAAAGCCTCATCAATATTAAGCATATCCAAACCCTCCGTCTTTTATCTGCTGTTTTAAGAAGGATATCTCATCTTCATGCTGAGCTGCTACAAAAGTCAAGAAAGCATCTACTATTATGTAGCGGTTTTCCGGGTCAAGGTAAACATTGTTTTCATCTGATTTTTGCTTTAACATCTGGTAAATTTGATGAGCATAAAATGTGAATAATTCATATGGGTAAAAATAGTTCTGCTGCGTAATGCATTTATCCACATCAATCATCAAAAACTCCGAGTCTTGCTTACAATCAAATGTCTTTTTATCAGTTAAGTACCAAAGTGCCCATATAGCATCCCTGCTCCTATTTGGAAATACAGCAGGATAAACCTTATAAAGCATATGACTTTTTATGCCCCCACCTATTACACCATAGACTGTATAGTCATCTGTATCCAAATCACTGATTTCTAAACCTTCATGGCAGTCAATTTTGTCATATGCTTTCTCTTCATAAAAGTTATCGTAATAATCCTCAGCAAAATTGAACAGATTGCTTACAACTGTAAGCAGCTCATTAGAATCGGAAATATTAAAATCCCTTTTATATTTATCTAATTCTTTAGCAGTGCTGAATAGAGTATGATGTATAATCGGACACTCCTTTTTTAACACTGTAGACTTAAAATATTGAGGATCATCCTCATACTCTTCCAGAGCTTCCTGGTCAAAGATTGCGATATATTTTTCTCTGTCTTTTTCAAAATTCTCTGAAGCTTCTATTATGATGTTTTTGAACTTTTTTGTAATATCAACATTCTTTTTTGACGTAACCTTTTGTACCCCTAATTTTTCAGCAATTTTTTGCACGTCTTGTTCTGATACACCATAGCCAGCTTCAAGCATTATAAAATCATTAAAGTATTCCGGGAATTTAGTCTTAATAATATCAAGCACTTTTTCTATATGTTTTTGTTCATAACAAACGGCTTCTACTGACCGTTCCTCTTGATGCCTATACATACATTTCCCCCCTTAGATAATCTATCTTTCTCATACTCATTACAACTCCTAAAAATTCCTTTATTTATGCAATGCCAACCACTTCATTAAATATGGCCGGTCATTATTTGCTTGAACCTCAAACCACTCGGAACAGAGGAAATATTCTTCACCATATACCTTAAGTGGATCTGAATAATATCTTGCAGGGCTTTTCCCTTGAGTTAAAGCTGTCTTCTGCAGAAGCGGGTATTGAATATCAAAGGTTTCTTTAGAATATTCCCTGGTTTGCATTTTCTTAATTTCTTCTTCGGAAACCTTGCCATCTTCAAGCATTTTTCTAAGAACAGTTCTAACAATAACACCAATTTTCATTTCATCTAATCCATCTATGCTTTGTGATTCTATCACTTCAAGATCAGGTGTAATTTTTTTTGCAGTGGTTGACCTTTGTGATGCAGCTTGCTTTGGCCTTTTCCCTGCGAACAAATTATACATCTGTAGACTACGCATAAATAGTTCTGATGTATCCGCCACATCCCCAAGTACATTTAATACTGGTTCAAGTATTTTCTCAGAGAAATCATCGTTTCCGATAATGCGTATTTTAAAGTTTAGTCCTAAATCTTTTAAAACAAGACCGATGTCATCAACACAATTCATCAAATCCTGCTCTACAGAAGGATTAATTTTCGGCGATGTAAAAATAATCGTTCCGGTGTTAAAGCCAAAGTATCCATATATGCACATTGCCGTTCTCAAGCATTTTTTTATTACTCTTGTTACTGTTTCATCCTTTGAGCCATAATTCAAACCAGCTTCATGAAATGCAACATCGATGGCGTATATATTGCTTTGATTTTCCTCATAGCTAATACCCATTACATCAATTTCAGCTTGGCCGATAAGCTGGGCAAGTGACCTATTTCCCTTATAGATGTCGTATCCATGTTTTTGGGAAAACAACTCGTTGGATGTTTTCATTAGCTGCTCAAGTATCTCTTTATTTTTTAGTTCCCATTTATATGATGCTTTCCAGTTTGTTTGAACAAGCTGACATTCCTTAATGTGCTTTAGCCATGATAGGAGTAGAGATTCACCTATTTCAATTTTCATTTCTAAACCTCATTTCGACTTATATATACTTATAAATCCCCTAATTTGCTGAGTCCATCTGACAATTTCCTTACGTATCTAAGCAACCTCATAGCGTCTTGATTTTTTACAATAACTCGTTGACCTGCCCTGTATGATATATCTCCTGAGTTTTGTATATATCTTTCATCGATCAAACCATTATTGTGTTCAATAATGTGCCTTTGCTGAAATAACATATTTATATCTTCAATTTCATCATGAGAAAGCCATGAATCATAGCCCTTCCCGGTAACTTCTTTGAATAAGTTGCTGCCTTTTTCAATTATTTGAAAGTCGTTAACTCGAACCTTTTTAGTCGGCATAATTTGCTTATAAATTTCTTCTGCATACTTTTGGAAAGCTGAAACAATATCACCCAATGTTCCTTCTATCATTGATCGACACATCGATTCAGCCTTATCTTTACCATAGCTTTTTTCGAAGGTACTGTATATATCTTCAATAGACTCAATCATCTTTTGAACTGTATCTAAAGATTCATTAAAAACACGTTCAACAGCATTATGTCCGCAGCAGGGACAAAAATAAGCACTTCCAATCACGCTGTATCGGGTCTGGCACTTTTCACAAGTTATCTCCAATTCCCATTCCGGTCTTTGTCCTATGGGATTATTCACAAATGATATCTTTTTGCCGGGTTTATAAGTAATTTGAACATATTTATTCCCACGCATACTGCGTGCCATTTTCCCAAACATCTTATCCAATTCATTGCTGATGTAAGACTGAGCGTAACTGGCAGCTATCTCCTGAATAGCCTCAATCTGATCATGAGTGTACCACTGATCAGACGTTGCGGTATGTCCACACATAGGACAAAATACTTGTTCGTCAGATACTTTTTCTTTCCAGTCTTCCATATGTATTTTAAAAATATATTCACACTTTTCATTAGGGCATTGCCTATCATAATAACCCTTTTCATCTGATGTAAATTCAACAGGTATGTTAATGTCTGACATATGTTTCCTCCCTCCCTATCATGGCAATATATGTTTATTTAACAGACAATCTCATATTATATATCAACACCTCTTGATGATTGTATTTTATCACAAGAGGTGTCCAATAAAACGGATAGTGGCTATTAAGGTATTAAATTCTTCCTCAGCAAAAGCCTTGTCAAGATATATATTCACAATACCATTTAAACCGGAAATACTTTGCTCATCATCTTCTCCATACAATCATCATCCTCTAAGAAAAGCACATTTCTGCTTTCAAATTCTTGTCTTTTTACGCCATAAAATGCACTGGCATCTGCAGCGCTTGTGCCGGACATAATAAACGAATTGAGAATAATTTGTTTATCTGTACAGGTCGGCTGTAACCGTGCTTCAAGGTCTTTTATTGTTTTGCAAAATTGTATTTTAGGATTATTGATATTTCTTTCCAACATCATAATGCCCTTTGGATCAATAAAGGTTATATACTGCTTTTCATCTTCGGCAATCCACATAATATAGTCCGGATAAAAATTTCCTGCTTCAAAAAATCCCATACCAACCTTGCTCTTATTACGTAACAGGTACATTCTTTTTTCAGTAAAAGCTGATGGGTTGTCATCACAATATTTCTTTAACCTGTCAACAAATAACTTTTCATCGCTATTAAGACTAACAGGTGAGACCTCTATCCGTATACCTTTATCAATAGATATAAGCGGTGTATAAAGGTGACTGTAAAAGTCAAAGTATCTAAAATTCAGATGCTTATCCTCGTATTTGTTTAAGCGCCTATTATTAATAAGTACTTCCTTTATGCCTTCAAACAGTTTTTCAAACTCGTCAAATCGCTCTCCGTTGAACAGTGTAATACTGTACTCATCTATGAAGTTATTATCATCAGCCTTCAAGTCACCAAATACCAAATACGGCTCTTCCCACTGCGCTTTGTAGTATTTAAAAAATCTATCCAGGTAGTTTTTAAGCAGCATAATGCATATATCATTTATTCTGCCAATCTTCTCAAAGCTGTCCATTTCCATTAGTGCTTTTGGAATGAATAGTGTGTACCATCCGCTTATAATTAGAATCTCTGGTAATACTGTCTTTTCAATGCTTATATTATAATAAGCCTTTTCATTTTTATATCTCTGCAGCTCGATGTAAATCATATCAAGATTTAAAAATGCCAGATGCTGTGGCTGCAATACTACCTCATCTTTCTGATACTGTAATTCCATGCTTACAGTAGAAGTAAGGCTTTGTATCTTGGCATTATAATCAATCTTTATCTTATTTTTTACGAGATTGTTCATAAACTCATCAGTAGGTGTGGTAAGCACAAGGCGTTTCGACTGCTTTTTAAAATTAATGCCGTCTTTAACCTTTATAACCTTCAGCTTATCCTTGACATCATTAAATCGGCTAACCACCGGAAGCTTGAATTCTCTGATCGAATCATTAAGCGCAATATCTTCTTTTTCAAGGTATTCTTTAAATTGCGCCATATAATCGGCTTTAACACCAAAAATGGTGAGCGTCTCAACCTTTCTAATATACTTTGGTGGCGTAACATTATAATCAAGCTTAGAACTGCGCTTGAGGCAGTTTCCATACCCCTTTAGCCGCACACCTCTCCCGAAAAGTTGGATAGCCTGGGAACCTTCACCTTTGGCAAAGTTAATAAGGCCCATGGTAGAAACACGCCAGCTATTCCAACCTTCCGTAAATTTTTTAGACCCGATAAGAATATTGATTTTAGAATTTTTATCATTAATTTTTTTAAACAGCGATTCATTTTCAAACTGGTTTTCGTCAGTTACAATACCTGTTTTCCCTTTTTCAATATTTTTAATAAGTTCAGCATCGCCGCCGACATTGATAACACCAAAGAAATCATTGTCACTGCCAATCCGCAAACCTATTTCACCGCCAAGCTGTTTTAGATTTACAAGGTGCAGCCTGCCCGTGGAAGTGGTGTCAAATACTATTTTTAACATATCATCGAATACAACTTCTGCATCCCTATTAAATAGCTTCTGTAGGTACGAAAAATCACCGTAAAACAGCTCATGCCCCTTTTCATCAAGCAGCCCGGTATTATCATCAAGCAACATTTTTATGTGATCAATAGTCTTTTCCTTGTTTGATGTAAATTCATTAACAAAAGCCAGGACCTCCTGCACATCTGTCAATTCGTCTTTGCTAACGGTTTTATTTACACTATTGCCTACAAACACAAGCAGGGGATTTTCAATGTTAAAAGGTAGTAACTCTGCCTTGTTACTTTTGTATATCTTCATTTGCTGATAAAAACTAAGCAGGCAGCCGGTTAAATATAAATCACGCTGCTCCGCTCCAAAGCTTTCTCTCAAGTTATAAATACGGTATTCCTTTCCATAACCGTCGTTATAGAAATATTTGTAGGAATAGTCAAATATAATCGCCTTGCCATATTGATAAGCAAGGGGTTCTTCATCTGATTTTGACTTATCCTCTTTGATAGCTTGTTTGAAAGTAGCTGAGTATTCAAAGGAAAATCCGCTTTCAGACAAGCGGCTGCGGAAATCATACCAGACATTTCCTGAAAGTCCCTTGTGGCCTTCATCAACTAATACAAGGTTATTTTGCTCAAAGCTGTCTACCGAAACAGTCTTTACTTTGCCCTGTTCCTCAAGTTTATTAATATCTATAACAAGTACATCATCCTTATCCCCAAATATATACGCATCCTTCTCAAAAATACGGCATGGAATATTGGAGAGCTTCATCTCCTCAATATGCTGATTGGATAAGCCTTCATTCGGCGTTAGGAGAATAATTTTGTTTAGTGTCAAACTCTTATTATACTCCTGTGCTCTTCTGAAATAATGCTGATATTGCAGAATATTTGCATGCATAATAAGCGTCTTGCCGCTTCCGGTGGCGCACATATACGCAAGCTTGTTTAAACTTTCCTCTGTATAGCCCTCGATATTTTCTCCATCAAATTCAGAGTTAAACTCAACCAAAAATGTATTTAAATCCGCAATAAAATTTTTTCTATCCAGAAAGTATCTTTCAAGATACATCTCTGTAAAAAGCAGTGCAAGATACTGGAAATATTTAAGAGTAAGCCCACCACGGCGCTCTCCAATTTGAGAAACATAGCGGTAGATATTTTCATCATATTCTTTTAGCTTTTCCTTATTAAGAAAACCAAGCTTTACATACTTGCGGACGATAAACTCAT
>JAKPKU010000136.1 GCA_029553545.1 Candidatus Cloacimonadota bacterium | reverse complement strand
TATATATATTGGCAGGACAAAGTGGAGTTTTTCAAAAACTATTTTCACCTAAATCTCCAGATGCCTACTACGAGCGGGATTGGAGGCAACTTTTTATTCCATGTATCAACAACTACCATTAGTTGTTCCAGATCCATCAATTAATTTTACGAAGCGAAATTACCAGCCAACTCAGCTCTTAGTTCTAACAACCCATTATTCTTCAAGTCTGTAAACCTGAATTATGCATTATTCAACACCCTCTTAAAGTTGATGTTTAAAAACACTAATAAGCCTGTTATCGTGTCTATTTTATTCTTATTTTTCTTACTAACTACTAATTTTTATAGTTGACCATTTATCAATCATTTGTCTATGCCATTCCCTTTACATTCCCCTTGCTATCTTGGAGAATGAAAAGCAATTTGATAGGAATCTAAAGAGAATGGAAAGGAGATTTTTTATGAGTTTTTGAGTAATGAAAAATGGGCAGCGATGAATGAGCCAAATTTTCAATCTTTTTATTTCACGTAGCGAAATTACCAAGTTAATAAAAAAAATAAATATCGCCAAACTTTACACATCACCTTCCACTAAGTTGAAGTATTTCACCCACTGCAAAATAAGAACCAATAAGCGCACAGCTTGTCTCTATGTAATACGAAAAAATACTTGACGTTTTTTGTTTTTTTATTTTGATGTTATTAGAGGGGACAAGTGAAAAAGATTACAATACTTATTTTTATTATCATATTAATTATACCATTATATTCAAGCCCAAAAGTTGGATTGGTGCTCAGTGGCGGTGGTGCAAAGGGTTTGGCTCATATAGGCGTACTCAAAGCCATTGAGGAATCTGGTTTGAAAATTGACTATATTGTTGGCACGAGTATCGGCGCAATTGTCGGTGCCCTCTATGCGATGGGATATACAACAGAAGAAATAGAAACAGCGATAGCGGACATTGATTGGCACACACTTTTCCAAAATGAGGTGCCACGTAGTGAGTTTTATGTCAGTGAAAAGCGTTGGAAAACAATAGCTCAGAATTATTTTAACTTGGATAATAATTTCAAGCCCAGCCTGCCTCAAGGCTTTATTAATGGCAATAATCTACATCTCGAATTATTCAAATTAACCTGGAAAAAGTCACATATTCGTAATTTTGACGACCTTGATATTCCGTTCCGTTGTGTGGGTACAAACCTAACTAATGGCGATATGATCGTATTCAACAATATGCCTTTAGCCGATGCTTTGCGTGCTTCGAGCTCGATACCCAGTATCTTTTTACCTTTTGAATATAATGATGACGTTATCATTGACGGTGGTGTTTCGCAAAATTTACCTACCCAAATCGCCAAAGAAATGGGTGCTGATTATATTATCGCTGTCAAAGCAAATACGGGGCTCAAAGACGCTAAAGAGTTGAGAAATATGTTCAGTGTATTGAATCAGACTATTAATATTAGTATGACAAAAAGCATGGATCAATCTCTTGAATTGGCTGATCTTGTGATAAATCCCCCTGTCGATTCTTTTTCTGTTACTGGCTTTAAAAGGCTAAAAGAAATCGTTGAAGCGGGTTATAATGAGGCATTGCTTTATAAAGCAGAGTTTGATTCACTTGCCTTACTGGTTGACAATAATATGATCGAGAACAAAACATCCAGCCTACCTGATAAGATCAGCTTTCAGCATATTATTGTAGAGAATAATAGATCGATGAATTCTGAAAATATTATTGATTATTTAGAGCTCACTACAAACCAATTATACGATAAAAGCCAGGTGATGAGCGCCTTTCGTAGAGTATGGGCAAGCAATCAGTTTGACCAGATCTATCCGCGCATCGAAGAAAATGATGGCAAATATACTTTAACTGTCGTGGTTAAAGAAAAAGAGAGTAAAAGGCTTGGGCTTAATCTGATTTATAATAACTATAATGGTTTGATTGCTGGAGGCGTATTTGAATTTAATAATATTTGGCAAAGGAATTCAAAGCTGCAGATTAATGCGCAAGCTGGTGGGCGGCATGCATTAGATATAGATTTTGTACAAAACTTTGGCAAGCATTATGGCGTGTATTTTCGCATATTTCCCTATATTAAAGAAGACAATATTTTTACTTTTGATGATAAGCATTATAAGACTATGAGCTTAAAATACCTCGAGTATGGTGGTAATATCGGAGTAGGGATCTTTTCTGTTTATGATAGTTTTTTCGAGCCTTTCCTCTATCACTACAATATTAACATATATAGGAGTATCACGAATACGGATATACAAAAGAAATCTGTTTATTCAAGTGGTTATGG
>JAKPKU010000122.1 GCA_029553545.1 Candidatus Cloacimonadota bacterium | reverse complement strand
CTAGAAGGTGCTCCTGTTTTTATTTGTCCAGATGATATTCCGACTGCGATATCTGCTATCATTGTATCTTCAGTTTCACCACTTCTATGGCTTACCACAACAGAATAACCGTTTCTATAAGCAAGATTTGCAGTATCAATGGCCTCTGTTAAAGATCCTATCTGATTTACTTTTAACAATAAGGAATTACAAGCCCCCTTTTCTATCCCAGTTGAAAGCCTATTCTTGTTAGTAACAAAAAGATCATCTCCAACAATTTGAATTTTTTTACCTAGTTTTTTTGTTATCTCAACAAAACCTTCAAAATCATCTTCTGCCATTGGGTCTTCAATAGAAATTATTGGATATTTTGAACATACATTTGCAAATAAATCAATTAATTCTCCAGAATTCATCTTCTTTCCCATTGCATTATACATATTTGTTTTTTCATCATAGAATGTAGAAGATGCAGTATCAAGTGCTATTTTAAAGATATCAGTATAGGAAAGCTCTTCAAGTGTTGACATTATTATTTCAAGAGGTTCGGATATTTCTTTCATAGGAGGTGCGTATCCACCTTCATCACCTACATTAGTTGAACTTTTTCCATATTTTTTAGCAATTATTTTTTTCATGTGGTGGTATACCTCTGCACAAACTCTCAAAGCTTCTGAGAATGATTTAGCTCCAACAGGCATTATCATAAATTCTTGAAAGTCAAGTTCATTTCCTGCATGTTCTCCCCCATTTATCACATTCATCATCGGAACTGGCAAAACAAATGTGTTTAAACCTCCTATGTACTGGTACAGGGGTATATTTAATGTATCGGCAGCACATCTTGCGGCAGCAAGAGAAACAGACAAAATTGCGTTAGCTCCAAAATTTCCCTTGTTTTCAGTGCCATCTTCTTCAATCATCACCCTGTCAATCTCTTTCTGCTTTCTGATGTCCATACCTATAAGAAGCGGTGTTATTGTTTCATTTACATTCCTTACAGCATTTAACACTCCTTTTCCACCATATCTATAATTTTTATCTCTGAGTTCTAAAGCTTCATGTTTCCCTGTTGAAGCACCAGAGGGAACTATCGCTGAACCATAGCCTCCTCCAGTTATGATTTCTGTTTCAATAGTAGGATTGCCCCGCGAGTCTAAGACCTCTCGAGCTTTAATATCTATGATCTCAAACATTTCAAAATCCTTCACACTTAACATTTAAACACCTTCATTAATTTAATAAATGGATAAATTTTAAGGTTTTCCATGAATATAGGGGATCTCCCTCTTACAAGGGCGGACATTAGTGTACTCAAATCAAAGGGATATAATGCTTTGTATCCGCCACAAGAAGAAGCAATAAATAAAGGGCTCTTAGAAGATAATAATCTTCTTCTTGCAATACCAACTGCCTCAGGCAAGACATTAATCGCCATTCTTGCAATTATGAAAGTTATACGGGAAGGAAAAAAAGCAGTATACTTAGTTCCCCTAAGGGCATTGGCAGATGAAAAGTATAAAGAGTTTTTAGAATTAGGATTTAATGTTGGCATTTCTACTGGCGATTATGATCATCTTGACTACACATTAAAAAAATATTCTGTTTTAATCTTGACAATTGAGCGTTGTGATTCTCTTTTAA
>JAKPKU010000117.1 GCA_029553545.1 Candidatus Cloacimonadota bacterium | reverse complement strand
CGAAACCGACGCTGAACGCCTCGACGTCTACAACGGCTTCCTTTTCCGCGCCGACATCGATGCCCTCTTCGACCGCCATCTCATCACCTTTGCCGACGAAGGCTGCCTTATCCCCTCGCCACGCCTTACCGATTACCAGCTCCGTGCCCTCAACCTCGACGGCAAGCGCTACATAACCCACATCTCCCCACAGCACCTGCCTTATCTCGCTTGGCACCGCCAGCGCCTTGTAAAGTAAAAGCCAAGAAAGAAAGCGAAACCATATTTTACTGATATATGACAGCCGCCCGACGGTACTTTCTGACAATGGATTTGCTCCTAAACGCCTGCCTAAAGAGTGCTTCTTAACGATGGATTTGCTATGATTTTAGTATCGATAAAAGAAGGAGATAGACCTTAGAGCCAAAGGACTGTGGCCATCTACAATTCTCTTTAGTATCAAGCTTCTTTGCATTATGAATAGCTACTTCAGATAGAGCCAGATATTCTTCAGCATCTTTAAGATCTTTTGTATAATAGCCTTTCAACTTTTGAATTTCACCAATTATTGCTTTACAGCCGCTTTTATCAAGTTCATCTAGAAATGAAATGTCAAGATCATTATCTGAAAGCAGATGAAGCAAAAGCCAGGCTTCAAAGCATGGCCTACTAACTGCGAGCAAATATCCTTTTTGTTCAATTTTTTTTGCAGCATCACTAAGGGCTTTTTCGCCCCAACGATCATAATCAATAACTGCCCAGAAATTGTCAGATAGTAGAAAGCCGACTTTCTTTCTAAATGCATCGAGAGAATTGATTACGTGCTTAGGAGCAGATTTGCTAGCCTCTTCTCTCTTGATCAATTCAATATGGATACGCGAAGGATGCTCTGCAAGTTTTTCTTTGACTGCTTCAAAATACCGTAGCTCCGTCAGAGATCCTTCGCAAGCAATTCCAATAAGGCGGGCATCACGAAAACCACTTTGACGCAAAAATGAGCGACGTCTATCTAGTTTTGCCATGTTTGTTCTCTTATGTTGCGCACTATTGGTATAGCGCCAAAACGGCCTTTTAAATAACCTTTGCGTATATCTTTGTCATATCGGGGCTTGAATTCCTCAAGGGAATAAGTATGGGATGCAGCTTGTTTATCTTTTTCGACAAACCAAATCTCGTCTTTTCGTAAGAGATCGAGATCAAGAATATCGAGTTCATGTGTAGTAGCGAGAATTTGGCTTTCTGTTTTTGAACATGAGAAAAAGTATTCAAGAAATGCTCGCGTAAGATGAGCATGCATGCTTCTATCTAACTCATCGATGACATAGAATTTTTCATTTTCGCAAAGATCTACAAGAGCAGGTATAAGATCAATAAGTCGCATTGTTCCGTCTGATTCTTCTGTCAATTCGAATAATATAGTCTCAGATTGATCAGGCAGTCTATGCGCCGTCATGAGCTTGAACAGATGCAATTTGCCTTCAGAATCTTTTATAAGGCGATAACGCTTTCCACTAGGAGCAACAATGTTTTTCTGGACATTTTTTGTAGCTTCCTTCATGATTTCCTGAATCAAGTTTTGTGGGAACCCTTCACCGATTCCACTTGAATCTATCTCGATTTCTGAAATACCATTGATTCCCAAATCCAGATTCTTGAAAAATTCTGCATAGATTTCTTTCATTTTTTGATTCGGGAGCGCATACATTCCAAAATTAGCATATATGGCATTAGGATAAATTATGACAAGACTATCTTTGAACCAATCATAGATATCCTTATATCGCTTACTGTTTCGAGTTACTGTTTCAGTAAGAAATGGCTGATTCGGTCTTGTCCCTCTTGCAATGTAATCAAAGAATTTCTTCTCTTCTATATTATCAAATGATCCGAAGACTTCGACCTTGGTACTATTTTCATGCCCTATCCGTAAGAACAGTGTTTTTTCTGTAGTTGCTCGAATATGGATGAGTTTCTCCTCAAGGATCGATCGATTATCGAATTTAATCGAGTATGAATAGATTTTGCCTTTTATTCTAACCACTATCTCAAAAAAACTAGATTCACTTGAAGCGTTTTTTCTTAGCCTGAATGGAACTCGCGGGATACTTTCATCGATTTGGGTTCCCTTGACAATAAATGTTCGTATAAAGTCAAAGCATTTAATGATGTTTGATTTTCCCGAGGCATTAGCACCATATACTATTGCTGATTTAACTAGGTTAGGGTCATAACGTTTTGGATACTTAACTACATGTTCAGGATGCTTAGCCGTCTTGCCTGCAACAAAACTAATTGTTTGAGGGGCATCAAACGAGAAAAGATTCGAAAAAGTCACTTGTAAAATCATTAAGCTCTCCTGTAGCTTATTGTAACATATCTGCAGAAATTTGCAAGAAAAATAGCATTAAATGAGGAAATATCACAAAATATGTAAAATAATAATGGATTTGATATTTAGAGTTGCCAAAATCAAGAAATCTTGTCAGGCGGGATTAAGGATAAAAGCAAATAGAGGTATAATAAAATGCAATTGACTGATTTATCCAGGAGCCAAGAGCATGAAAAGAGAGATCGCCATATGATTGTACTAATAGCGCCTTATAAGAAAATGAAATTAATTGCTGACTCGGTCATAAATCAATTTGATATTCCAATTAAAACTGTTGACGCTAATCTGTATGAAGCTATTGAGCCGGCCAAAGAGGCTGCAGCAAAAGGCGCAATTCTTGTAAGCAGAGGAGGTACCGCTAAGATCATTCATCAGACTCTTGGAGTAGAAGTTATAGAAATTGGCGTTTCTAATTATGAACTCTTAAGGGTTCTACGACCCTATATATTTACAAATCGAAAAGTTGCGGTGGTAGGATTTAGATCTCTGACCGATAGCGTCGAGCAGATATGTAAGATCCTCGATATCCCTGTCATCTGTTTCCCAGTTGATAGCGAATTAGAGGTTGAATCCAAGATTAGATCAGTAGCTGACCATAAAATTGAATGTGTTATTGGAGATATGATTTCAATTCAGTCGGCTAAAGGAATTGATGCTGAATTGCACTTAATAGAATCTGATGAATACGCTATATGTGAAGCTCTGGAAAAAGCTATCCTCATTGCTAAACGGTTAAGGCTTGAGGAGGAAAATGATATTAGAATTAGCGCTATTTTTAATTCGGTCCAAGAAGCCATAATTGCCATAGATGCAAAAGGGTTTGTAGCCAAATCCAATTCCAGGGCCTCAGAACTACTAAATATTCCAGCTCTTTCTGGTAAATCGATATATTCATTGATTCATGATAAAGAACTTTGTTATACCATGGGAAAAGGTCGCGAAGTGTCTGGTAAATTAGAGGAGATAAATGGGAAAAAAATAGTAATCAATATGAAACCTCTTATAATGAATAACCAAGTTAATGGAGCGGTTATTGTTCTCCAAGAAGTTGGGAAAATACAAGCTCTCGAGAGAAAAGTGCGAAGGCAGTTGCATGCTAAAGGTCTCACTGCTAAATACACTTTCCAGGATATTCATACAAAAGCTTCTGTGATGAAATCGTGCATAGAAGTTGCTCGTCAATATGCAAGAACTGAAAGCAATATTGTTCTCTATGGCGAAACAGGTACAGGAAAAGAGCTTCTAGCCCAAAGCATTCACAATGAGAGTTCGGTGAACGATGGTCCTTTTGTTGCTATTAATTGTGGTGCACTTCCTCCAACTCTCTTGGAGAGTGAATTATTTGGCTATGTAGAAGGTGCATTTACCGGGGCATTAAGAGGAGGCAAGGTTGGCCTTTTTGAGCTTGCACATTGTGGGACGATTTTTTTAGACGAAATTAATGAATTAGATTTTCAACTACAATCAAAACTTCTTCGTGTATTGCAAGAAAGAGAAATAATGCGTGTAGGTGATACGAAGATTATCCCTGTTTCAGTACGAGTAATAGCAGCTTCCAATGTATCCCTAAAGGAAGAAGTAAAAAAAGGCAGGTTCCGAAGAGACCTTTACTATCGTCTTAATGTGCTTGAGATAATAATTCCACCTCTACGTGAAAGAAAAGAAGATATTGAAGATCTATTTATGGACTATATTGCAAGAAGGTCTCTTAAAGATAATTCACCTTTAACAAATAAATTATCTGAATCTTTATTAAAGAAACTATCCGAATACAGCTGGCCAGGAAATGTACGAGAATTAGAAAATATTGCAGAGCGTTACTTAGTTCTATACCCGCTTTTAGGAGATCAAGCTGAATTAACCATAGCTAAGTCCCTAGTAGAGACTGAATACCATATGACTGATGGAGTAATGGATAACTTTAATTTAAGCGGCACATTAAAGGATATAGATAAAAGAATCATTCATAATGTCTTTAATCTGGAGAATAGAAATATAATGCGTACTGCTATCCGTCTTGGTATAGATCGACAAACAGTAAAGAAATACCTTATGATAGAGCCAGACCAATAATAATGATGAAAAAATTTAATCAATATGTATATTTTTTCCCAGATTTTTACAATTTTTACTATAAATAGAATTATTAAATATAGATTAAGCAAAAAATGATTAGTGAAAAGCATGCATTCTAATTGAAAAATATTGAAAGCAATCTAAATGGTTGCATCTAGCTTATGTATCAAATACTGTTCTAATAAATTATGAAAATTTGGCACAATATTTGCTTAATTATTTCTAACATGTATAGCAAATGGGCAATTATTGCTGATGATTTTACAGGAGCAGGGGATTCTGCTGTCCACTTTGTCTCTCAGGGAGATCCCGTATTATTGCTAGTTAATAAGAATGCTTTCAAAGAAATCGGAGATAAGCCCGAAACTATTGTATTGAATACAGATACTAGATTCTTGGATAGAGATACGGCTTATCGTAAAGTATTTGAAGCAACCTGCAATCTGTATTCATGGGGCTATCGCAATATTTTTAAGAAGATAGATTCAACACTTAGAGGGAATCCTGCTGAAGAAATTGCGGCAGTTATGGATGCAGGAGGATTTAAATTTGTAGTCGTTGCTCCCTCAGCTCCAAAGAATAGAAGAACTGTTGTTGATGGTATCTGTATGATCAATGGAGTGCCATTACATAAAACCACCATAGCAAATGATCCATTTACGCCAATAACTAGTGACAAAATATCTGATATTTTTCAAATAAGATTTTCTCAATCTATTAAAGAACTACCTCTGTCTTGCATTCGATCCAAAAAAGACAACCTCTTTGAAATAGTCAAGAATGAAGTTACAAGAGGAACACGAGTTTTTATTTCTGACGCTGAATCAATAGAAGATCTTAAGAAGCTTTCTTCCTTATCTTCTTTAGAAGGTATTCTTTTTGCGGGTTCTTCAGGTTTAGCAGAAGCCTTGGCTGGTAGTGTCAATCATTTTAGCTCAATACATACTCCTGTCATACCGCTCAATCAAATATTATTTACAATTGGATCGCTATCCGAACAAAGTCAATTACAATGCAAAAACCTGCTAGACAATGAGGATATCAATGAAATTATTGTCGATGCATCAAATATCGTTATCGATCCGCAAAAAGAGAGAGATAGGATTCTTAGAAAATTGGATTATCTAAGACAGAAATGTCCAATTCTTCTTAGGACTGATGCCATAATAAATAAGACAAATAGCGGTTCAATAGATAAAAATATTGGGGCAATTGTATCTCAATTTTTAGGCGATCTATCTCGAGAAATCATCCAAAGATGCAATATCAAGCTTTTATTTGCATCGGGAGGAGATACTGCTTCTCAAATTATTAAATACCTTGATACCGATGTTATACGGTTTGTAAGCGAAATTATACCTGGAATTCCTTTTGGATATTTCAATTCTCCTGCGGTTGGTCGACGCATTTATTTTATTTCGAAATCAGGAGGTTTTGGTGAGGAAGACGCAATGCTTCAATGTCTACGGCTTGTATCCTCTGGTGCAGTAAATGAATGACAAGGAGAGCAATAATGAAGCAATTTGAAACAGTGTTGGTACCACATGTACATTTTGGAAATGGAATGATAAACAAGATTTCCGAGATAGTCTCATCTATCTGCGATAATCATCGAGAAATTATGCTTATCACCGATAAGAATATTTTTTCATCTAGGTTACCACATCCTATTATTTTCAAGCTTCAAAATGATGGATTCAAAGTAGAGATATTGGATTCAATTCCTCCTGAGCCAACAAATCATGAACTGGATGATTTAGCA
>JAKPKU010000116.1 GCA_029553545.1 Candidatus Cloacimonadota bacterium | reverse complement strand
TGCTTGATGATATGCTTGCTCAAAAAATAATCTTAGCATATGCTCGAAAATCAGGTATTTTACACCGTGAATTACAAAAAGATATAGATAATCACAAAAAAGTAGCCGAGATAAACCTCATTGCAGAGCGTTTTTTTGATTTACAGACCCTTGAATATGTCAAAGTAACACCAAAAGAGACGAAAAGGTATTACAAGTCCCATATTTTCTACACTATTCGGGCAATGAACTTTGAAAAGAATGCTAATATGTCACTACAACGTGCCCAAACAGCCTTATCACGTCTAAAAGAGGGTGAGCTTTTTATCGATATCTATCAAGATACATTTCCCGAAGATGATAGCCAAAAGCCTGGGCTTGTCGGTGTTACAGATCTTGAAGAAGCAACAGATGATTTGAAAAGAGAAATTAGGAAGCTAAAAAAGAAGGGTGATTTTTCTGAAATAGTTGAAAGTAAAACACATTACTCTATCTATTATCGCGATGCAAACCCCTCTTACTCTGAGACTAGGGATTATATTTATAAAAAGCTATACTATCAGCAAAAAGAAAAAACTAAAAATGAATTATTAGACAAATTGACAAATAGCATCACTATGAATTACTATGAAATTAATAAGATGATGTCGGATACGACTGACACATACGCATTTTATTATAATAATGATCTGGCAATTTCGAGTCTGTATAAACAAAAGCTCACAGTGAAAGACTTTTTAAAAAGAGCAAAAGAAGATTATAAAATTGAGAATATCTATACATACAGTGAAAAAGAGGTTCAGCAGCTTGCCCATAGCTTACTCTTGCAAGATGTGATACTTGAATATGCAAAAGACCTTAAGTTTCAAAACAATCCTATCTTTAAAAAAGAATTAAGTAAAAAAATGGCAGAGCTTGATGAACAAATAGCACTAAATACAATTGCCTATGTACTTGAAAATTATATAAAAATCGAAGAGCCAAGCATTGCTGACATGCAAAAAGAGTTCTTTGACAACCAAGAATATTACAGAAAACCATCTCTTTTTAAAATACAAGAAATCTATGTAAAAAAGAGAAGTACTGCTGAAGAAGTTTTAGCATTAGCAAGAGAAAACTCTAACTTTGATGACTTAGTACAAAAGTATTCGATAGATGATGATAAAAATTACGACAATGGACGTACAGCATATCTTGATGCAAATGATCTTGGAAAAGAATATAAACTGTTTGAAAAATATAAGAAGAACGATATCATGGACATACGCGAAGATTTGCAGGGGGATTATATTATTACCAAGATTATTGATGTGCAAGCAGGCGCCCTCTTAGGCTTTAATGATTCAAAAATGGATGTGTATAAACGCCTTTATTCTGATAGATTAAATGCAAAACTTGAAGATATTTGCAATGAATACAGCATTCATGTACGTAAATATTATGAAAACCTAAAACCACCACAAAAGCAGCGTGTAAGAAAGTTAACTGGGTTTAAATAAGCTCCTATTTATAGATTTTTGTGATTGTCAATATAGTAAGTATTTCACTATGCATACTCAATTTCGCCTTCATCGTAAATATTGCTTGACATAAAGTTAGAGCTTTAACTCTTTGATTATTATAAATACTAAATCAAAATAGAGGTAGAAATGAACTTATCACAAAGAGCATTAGAAATTCAGGCTTCTCCTATTCGAAAGCTTATGCCTTATGCAAACAATGCAAAGAAAAATGGC
>JAKPKU010000106.1 GCA_029553545.1 Candidatus Cloacimonadota bacterium | reverse complement strand
CTTCGATTGGTTTGTTTTCACTATATTTTAATTCATTATTCATATTATCACCGTGCACAGTTAGAAGATGCCTTAATCTACTAGTCTAAAAAATTCAATGTTAGCATTTGCTTAGAAAACAACACCTTATCTTCAACGCCTAGGAGCGCCGCAATAAATAATTCAAACTTGTAGCCATGACTTTTGCCAAATTCAAACTGCATTGATACCTTGGACCAACCTGTGTCATTTATATTATAGGCTAATACTATTGTATCCCTACCTGCAGGCGCTGTGTTTATGTTATAATCGATGAGACACAGCGTGATTGTAGTATCTTGATATCTAAACTTAAGCGTCAAATATGGATCAGTATAGTGGTAGCCTACAATCGGCTTTTCGTATTTAATTAGTTTTGTACGTGCATAAACTGAATTATTTTCAATCAGGCGTGCTGTCCTTAGATCAACCTTTGCAGGGTTCTCTATATCAGTGGTTGCTCCCTTATCATTATGCAGAAGAATATAAACAATATATACAATACTACAATAAATACCATCCATTATTGCGGTGCCTTCGTCGGAAGCTATAGCATTTATTTGTTCAGCTATTAAATCTTTTAGAATTGGGATTTGATAAAGCGCTACATGGGTAGATTGAATATCCCTTAGTAAGTCTTTCAGTGTTGCAATATCTACGTCTTTAAAATACTCTCTATAATCGTCGTATTGCCCCAGGCTAGCTAAGTCTTCTATAACTACTTCAGTTGGTTTATTTTCGTTATATTTTAGTTTATTATTCATATTATCACCGTGCACAATTAGAAGATGCCTTAATCTGCTAGTCTAAAAAATTCAATATTAGTACAATGTTAGTATTTGCTTAGAAAATAGCACCTTATCTTCAACACCTAAGAGTGCTGCAATAAATAATTCAAACCTATAACCACTTCCTTCTACTAATTCAAACTGCGCTGATACCTTGGACCACTCTGTACCATTTATATTATAGGCTAACACTATTGTACTATCGCCTGTTGTGCTATAATCAATGAGACATAGCGTGATTGTAGTATCTTGATATCTAAACTTAAGTGTCAAATATGGATCGGTATGGCAGTAGCCTACAATTGGCTTTTCGTATGTAATTAGTTTTGCCTGCTTATAACCTAAATTATTTTCAATCTTGTATGCTGTCCTTATATTAACCTTTACAGGGTTCTCTATATCAACAGTTGCTCCCTTATCATTATATAGAAGAATATAAGTAATATACAGTATAATACCATAATAAATATCATCCATTATTGTGGTGCCTTCGTCAGAAACCATAGCGTTTACTTGTTCAGCTATTAAATCTTTTAAAATTGCGATTTGATAACGTACATCATGTGCGCTAATAGAATCATTAAAGAGTACCACAGGAGCAGATTGAATATCATTTAGCAAGTCTTTCAGTGTTGCAATATCTGTATCTTTAAAATACTCTATATAATCCTCGTATCGTTTCATGCTAACTAAGTCTTCCATAACTACTTCGATTGGTTTATTTTCATCATATACCAGTTTTTGTGACATAGCATGGCTCCTTACTCTTATATTTTCAACTTATATTTATGGAGGAGTCGCATAAATATAAATTGCCTAACTGAGTAGCAAAAAATGCTACCCAGTTAAGCAGTTGTTTATACTTTAGTTACTAGCCAGCGACAGTTGTATCACCGAATGCTTCGATAACTTCGCCGCCCTTATTAAGAACTTGAATAGGTTGAGCAATAGGATTATTAATAATAGTACCACGAACGAAATATTTATTATTAACAATTAACTTACCATAAGAAGTTGTGAATGCTTTACGAGCCATGAAGTCATCAAGCATAACAGTAGGTGTTGAAACAACAGGGATGTACGGTGCAAAGATTAAACCAGCATTTAAAGAGTCATTTTGGTCTTTGTAAATTACGGCCCAATCATTATCTTCAAGGTCTGGAATAGCGATAACTTTGATATCTTTTAATTTACCAATAACAGTAGCACCACCAAGTTGAGAACCATAGTTTTCGCCTTGGAATGCAGGTAATGTTTCAACAATAGTTTGAGCGTTAGGTCCTACTAATAAGATATTACCACGAACACGTTTAGAATCTTTAAAGATTTTGTTAGATGCCGCAATAACTGCATCTAAGAACGATAATTTGTGGAATTCGTATAAACCATTAGCGGCACCAGCTGCTCTATTCCATTGAACAAGAGTTGGGGCATTTTTCATTACTTCAAATACTAAGTCTAAGTCGATTTCACGTTTTAATTCATACATTGCAGCTTCAGCAAGTTGGTCTTCTAAAGATTTACCAAATTGAGCTTCAAAACCGAAACCAGCTTGGAACGAATATTTAGTTTTGATTGTTCTTGGTTTTGCAGTGATTTCACGAGAATCGACGTTAGCATTTAATTCTGGGACTGCAGTTGGGGCATACTTATTAGCATAAGCATAGGTAGCCTTAGGGAACGATGAGCTAGCGTCTGTAGTGCCAGCTTTAACTTCAATTTTAATTGTGCTGTTAGCTTCTGTAACAGTTACAGTGTACTCTGTAGAATCAACTGTAAATTTTGCGGCTGTGTCAGATGTCCAAGTTAACTCTTGACCAGGAATTTTAACACTGCGAGGAATAACTGGACCCCATACTGGAACAGCAGTAGACCCTGTATTAATAGTTACTTCATCAGAAGTGTATTCAGGGTTAGTGTTAATTTGGAATGGATCAATTAATACTTGACCTTCTGTTACAGCACCTTTGCTAGAACCCGCAACTGATTGATAGAAGAATACCATCGCTTTTTCAGTTTTAATAGGTTGAACGCTTGCGATTTCGTGTGCAATAAGGTTAGGGAAGTAACCGAAGAAAATGTCGAAGTAAGTTTTTACTAAGCCTACACCAGCCGCATTACCAGTAACAGCTGTACCGATATACGGACCGGCTTGAGTAGCTTCGTTAATAACAGAGACACCTGTTCCATTACCATACATTGTTTGAGTTGCTTTAATAATGTTTTCAGTTAAGACAGCGTACATTGCTTTTTGTTGAGCGTCTGTAACTTTGCTCATGTGTCTATTTAAAGCTTCTTGAATTGTTTTAGGTTCTTTACTAATGTTATTCATTTCAGCTTTTTCAACAATAATTTTGGTAGGAGCAGCTTTAGCTTCTGTTACACGTTTTTTAACGGTTTTAGCTTCTAACGCAGCTTTTGCAGCTTTGCGCTTTGCAATTTCAGCTAAGAGTTGTTCTTTTGTGATTGCCATATATTTCTCCTTCTCCTTTTTATTTTATATTTTATTAATATGACTAACTGATATAACTTACTACGTATAACTTGTGAAACTATATATGGGCTTCTCGGATTTGTTTATACGAGATTGTTTAACTTAGTTAGCGAGCGTGTTTCTTTAAATACTCAAGCTCTTCATCAGAAAGCTCTTCAAGCTCTTCTTCAGATAGTTGGTCTAGGTCAAGATCTTCGTCTTCTTCAGGTTCTAGTTCGATTTCTAGTTCTTCATCTTCTAAGTCAGCGTCTAGGTCATCTTCTAGGTCGTCTTCTTCTGAAAGATCTGTTTCTGCACTAAATGGTTCTACAGGTTGAATAAGAGATTTAAGCTCATCAATAGACGCCTGAAGTACTTCAAGCTTATCTGCGATTTGTTTTAAGAGCTCTTCTTCGCTTAATTCTTCTGCATTATCTTCTTCGCCTTCTTCTTCGCCTTCTTCTTTGTCTTCTTCTTCAGGCTCAGGAGTTTCTTCTTCTTTATCTTCTTCAGACTCAGGAGCTTCTTCTTCCTCAGGTATGTCACCAAGGTCAGCTTCAATAGCTGCTAAGACCTCTTCTAGGTCGTCTTCTTCTGATTTTTTAGCTTCTGTAACAGCTGCTAATTTTACAGATTTTGGTGCATTAGCTAAAATGTTTTCCCAATAAGCAATTTGTTCACGAAGTTTCTTTTCAGCATAACGAAGCTCTTTTAATGTTTTAGCATAATCTTTTTCTTTGTATTTTTCTGTGAAGGCTTCTTGACCCATTGATTCAATATTATATGCTAAATTGTATAGCTTATGGGCATCGTCTTTAAGCGCTTTTAAACCTTGCTTTAAATAGTCAATCATTGTTAATGCACCAGTTGCTTCTTTAATAACTTCTTTTTTCATACTACCACCTTTAATAATATTTGCATATTCTTTATAGACATTTGCATGGGCTTTGTCTTGTTTAGCAAGTCTCCTAATTGACTCTGCCAGTAATAAACGATTGAACTTGCTACGCTTAGTACTTTCTGCAAGCATTGCAGTATTACGAAATGATGGGTCATATACGAAATCAATACTCATAAGCTCAAAGGACTCAGGAATAATTCTTTCGTAAGACTCTGCAGCATTACTTACAGACTCAGTTTCACCGAAGCCACGAAGTGATACACCAAAGACTTCACCACCGCCTACAAGCTTAGCATAGTCAAGATGAGTTTTAACAATGCGCCCTGCTGGTGTATTTAAAATGTCCGCTGTACCTTGCCACTTGTTTCCATTTTTCTTAATATCACGCCAAGCAATCGCGGAGTTCTCAAAGCGCATTTCTGGTTGACCATTAGCCGGATGGTCAAGTGAACCTAAAAGTGTTGATGGTTTTAATTTACCATTCTCATCAAAAAACTTACCGCCCTTACCAAAAGTAGTAGGTTGTGTCCATACTTTAGATTCATAATAAGTTCCATTTTGTGATATTGTGTTTTCAACAATAATACCATCTACTGTGAAGGAACCTAAAACTGGGGAATTAGGATTACTAGCTGGTTTATAGGATTCCAGAATGTTTAAACTGCCAAGCCTAGTTTCTGTAATTACGCGACCCACCGATTATCACCTCTTCGTTCTCTTTCTAAAAAATCAATCCATTGAATTGGATCTAAGTTTCTTGTTGCTCTTCTTACTTTTACAATAAACTCTTTATCGAGTTCATCGAATGAAAATACAAGACTACTATCTCTAGTATCTATATACACTTCTAAACCATCAGGTACTTGATCAATAAATGGCCTAATTAAGTCATTATAAACTTCAACAAGTGATGGATAGGCATATCTAAATTGACTGCCATCAATACTACAAATAACAGGACCATTAGCTTCAGAAGTTTCTTCTAAGTCTGTAATAAATGTTCTATAATAATGAGCTTTAAGAACACTCTCAGCGAAGATAACAAGCTGATTAAATTGTTCTAATTCATCTAACTCTTCAAACTTATCAACCGCGTCTTGCCCTTCTTCTGTATACAGATAATCGATGAAAGCACTATATAGTTCTTCCCCGTCATATATCTTATAGAGATTAGATACATAAAGAAGGTCTTTGTAGTTTCCATTCATAAGTGTTTAATCGACTTTCTTAATAGAAAACGCTCTTAAACCTTTTTCACACTCTTTATAGAGGAACTCAACTTTATCACCAACATCTAAAACTTTTTTACCACTAGTTAAAATTTGGGTATAATGGAAATATATATCACGGTCAGGCTCTTCAATCGAAAAGATAAAACCATAACCAGTTTGTTCATTATATGATTTTACAATGCCAACTGCTTGATAAAAAATTTCTCCTTTACTGTTTTTGATTTCTTGTTTCATTTATTGTCTACCTTTCACTATTTTGTTTAACTTAATACGAAAAAATATTATATCTCTTACATTATATAATATATACATGAGCTGTTTTATTTTAGTAGTTTTTACTTAATAACGTCTTCAAAACTTGTACCGTTCCTGATACACTTTTTAATTCGGTAATAAGTATTAATTAAGCTTCTAAAACCAAGCTTTTTAATTTCTTGATAACTTAAGCTATAATATTTCTTACCACGTTTCCAAGTACCTGAATTAAGATAACGAATACAATTTACAAAGTACTCATCTAAAAATTTGATTGAATCTGTTACATTGATATTAGGCAAGTACCATAAGGACCAGTTAACCGAATCATCCCAGTAACTATATAGTTTTTCATTGATACCCTTAATGTAGTGCTTTAATGCTACAGTCTTGTTAACGTTTCGGTCTAGCATCCATTTACGATACCATTTAGCACGGCGTTTCATTCTTGATTTCATCTTAGCTTTCGCTTCCGGGGAAATATCAATGACTCTACCTTTATAGTAAAAACCTAAAAATGTGATACCTGTTCTTAGGGTAAAGATTTGTTCTTTCTTAGGGTTTAGTTTAATATTAAGGTCAGCTAAACGTTTGACAAAGTAATCTAGTGCTTCTTTACCAACAATAAGAGTATCATCTGCATACCTTAGGTACTTGAAATGTTTTGCTTGCATCTCTAGGTCTAATTCATGCATATAAATGTTAGCTAGTATTCCACTAATAGGTGTACCTGCCATAACACCTTTTTGCTCAAATACTCTAAGCTTTCCTTTATAGGTTGTATTAGGGTTACTTAAGATTTGCATGATAAAGTTTTGTACATCTCTGTCTTTATCTTCAAAGAAGGCGTCTAGCTTTGTCTTTAAGATACTTAAGTCAATGAGATTGAAGTAATCAGAAAAGTCATTCTTAAAGACTTGGTCGTCTAACTTAAGGTGGAAACTTTCTAGCTTCTTAAATGCAGACTTAACACCTCTACCCCTAGTATAAGCAAGGGAGTTAGATGCAAACTTATCATTATATTGATTTAATAGATAAAAAGCTAAAACTTTAAGAACTATGTTTTGCTCTTTAGGATAAATGAAGACATTCCTTGTTTTCTTTGTATTAAACTGCTTTATCTCGTGGTAACGCGGAATTGGGAAGTCTCTAAAGTAAGCCGTATCAAACTTAGTATAGCTTTTGTTATCTATGATTTTTTGAACTTGCTTAATAAGTCTGGTATCAGGCATTACTTTAGAGCTTTCATTATTTAAAAAATCTAGCCAGATGTTTTCTTGTTGTATTTCTTGAAAAAAACTCATCGAACTATAAACCTCCGGTTTCACTATGGGTAATTAAAATCTACTTCTTGGGTGTTTTCTTAGTTATCTTTTTAGGCCGTGGCTTATTTTGAGGGTAACAAGTAACTCTTTGTACATTAGAGACTTGTGTTGCCTCAGTTAACTGTAGACCAGCATAAGCCTCAGCTAGCAAAGGGCCAGCATTAACTTGTCCAGTTTTAAAATAAATAATATCAGACAGCGTATCAAATGGTGGCGCTTTTATTACTGCTAGTGCTAAGTCCACCGTATCTTTAGCTACAAGGCCACTCCCAATTACAATATTGTAGAGGTCATCAGCATCTAATAATAGGACTTCACCTGAGTTATATAGTTTCTTTAAACGTTCGAACTCTTGTATTTCTTTTGTCATAACTTGAGTAACTCCTTAGGTGATTATTAGTAGTCTTCGTCTATGCCTTAGTCTTCGTCGAAGTAGTCATCGTCTTCGTCTTCACCTAATAGTTGATCAAAGTTTCTGTATCCTGTTCTAACATATAGGATGTCTTCCATTGTTTCAATGTTATAACCATTAATACTGCAGACTAAGTTAATTTCATCTTCTGTTGCAATTCCGTATCCAACTAGAATGTCATAAGCTTCATCTGCACTATAGTAACGGCTTTCGTTAATTATTTTTTTATTCATACTCTCTCCTTCTTCTGTGGCTTCTTTAATACCACGATCAATTTTAAGTTGTTTAAGGGCTGCTAGTTTATTTTTGAGTTGCATCTTTTCTCTGACTAGATCATTCTTAAGCGCTACCTTGCTTGCGTAGGTTTTGAAGTCATTTCGTTCAATAGCATTAGCGATTTCTTGTTCTAACTTCTTAATATTATCAGTGATATCATTAAGGCGCCCTTCTAAGCTATACTCTTGGGTAATATGTGCTACTTGTGCTTCTGTCTTAGTTTTATAAGACTTTTCCATCTTTTCTAGTCTATCATAGTAATCGGGTATTTCTACTAAATGGTCCATTGCAATTCTTGCAGCTTCACTTGTGTCATCTGTATGCTCATATTCAACCTCAATGCCTTTAGCAAGCTGTTCTTCAATTTGTTTAACAGGTACACTATGTAAGGTTGCAATGTCTTCAATAGTTAGGCCATCTGATAACCTGGTTTCTTTAATCATATTATGTGCCTCCTTAGTTTTAAGTTTCTTTTTATTTTTCTTTGGTGTAATAAGTGTAGCCCGGAGTAAGGCACACTTGTAATTTTGAAGCCTAGCTCTTTTAAAACACTTATAGTTTCATTTGGAGTTGAAGGAGGGCTTTGTTTTGCTTACTCTAGTAAGGCTACTCCATTAAGTTTTAATTTATACTTGTGCCCTCCTTCTAATTGAAGTCATTTAGACTTCGCGGTTAATCACCTACCCCTTAATTTTTTTAATTGTTGCTTCAATTTGTGTTTCTAACCATTTATCAAAGTCTTTAACTATCTCATTAGCAGCGTTTTCTAGTTCTGGAGTGATTTGCGCCTTTACTTCATTAAAAGTCTTGTTAAAGGCTTCTTTTTGGGCCTCAGAATTGAACTTACCGTTCTTCTTTAGGTTATCAACAAAGGTTTGTTGAGTCGCCATAACAGCTACTTGTACAATATCATTTATATTATTTATAATAGTGCTATATTTTTCATTTTTAGTTTTCGCTGAAATGTGGTCTGCAAGTTTTTTAAAGTAAATGCCTATAATAGTTGAAACACCACCGGCAATGGTAAACAAAATAATGGTAATAGCTTTAACGACTAAAGGCTGATCCATGAGTGAATAGATTAACATTTTGTGTATCCTCCTTTTTAATTATAAAATAACTAATAACTTACTTAGAAGCATCTTCTTGAATGAGATGCTTAGTTTTCTTAGCTTTTTCATCATAAGCTTCATGGGTTCTTCTTGAGTATACTTCGCTTATTTCTTTAACCTTGGCATGGACATCACTGTTGCCGCCTAGTAACGTATAGTAGCTATACATTTTATCAATGTAAGACTTATCGCGATCTGTTATTATACCCGTGTCTCGTAAGTTATAATAAACATCTCTGACATCTTGTTTGAATTGCTCTAATATTGAATTTTTTAAATAGTCAATGATTGTTGTTTGCTCAAGGTTAAGGTTTTGTTGGTGTTGCTTAAAGGCGTTTAATTCTTCTTTAATCTTGGTTAAGTTATTCTCGAGATTTCGCTCGACCATATCAATAAGTAGTTGGAACTGCCTTTCTTGGACTTTATTATTCTTTTCTAAAACTTCATTAACAGTCTCGATAAGTTTATCAGAAACTTTGTGCTTAAGTTTTTCATAGAACGCCCAGATTGTCATGATCGCTCCAACTAAAGCTGCTATTGATATTACTAATGTTGTAAGTTGGTTTGCTGTCATAATACATGCTCCTTAAATTAAGTACTGCAATAAACTCAAGATAAACTCAGAACTCATACGTGGAAAAACGAATTAGCTTTAAACCATTGGGCAAAACCGTTTAGGCCTTTGTTGGTATAAAAGTTGGCCATATCAAGATAAAGATAAGCGGAATACAACTCTTTATTTACCTGTTCATTCAATAATTTAATTACTTTTTCGTTTAACACAATAATTA
>JAKPKU010000102.1 GCA_029553545.1 Candidatus Cloacimonadota bacterium | reverse complement strand
CTCCGCACTCGCATTTTCCAGCATACTCTTCGAATGACCTGTATTTTGAGGGGGCTTCACGTAGTTCCATAAAGTACACAGTTTTTAACTTGCCGCATTTATCACAGTGCAGGTCGTGATTAATGAATCCACCGCCTGTTTGAATTGAATATCTTGTGCCACAGTCCTTACATATACCTTCAGAAATGCATCCCATGCATAGTTTGAAAGGTTAATGCTATTTATTGTTAACTGGGGATATTCTTCTATAGAGTTATATAATTAAAAAATTAATATTTAGCATGGGAAAAAATCCGAAATGCCCAAAATGTGGAGCAGAGAATACTGTTCCGATAAGTTATGGATTCCCAGTACTGGATATGATAGAATCATACCACAAGGGAGAAATTGAGCTAGGAGGGTGTTGTGTTACAAACGACTCACCCTGCTGGTACTGTAAAGACTGTAAGAACAGATGGGGAAAGCATTCTGAATATATGGATAGAAAAAGACAAGAGTTACTGGGAAGATTTGAAAAACATAAGGAAGAGTAGGGCCTAGTCCATTTCGTCCCTAATTTCCTTTAATCTTTTTAATATGTCAAGGACTAATCCATTCTCAATTGAGCCGGCAATAAAACCTCCACCCATAGTAAGCCTATCTCCCGCTAACATCTTTTTGAATAAAGCCCTGATGTCCAGGATATTAGCTTCTGACAAAGGAATTCTTCTATTAAGTAATAAGATATATGATCCCCCTCTATACTCTCTCCACAACTAGTGGTAAAATTTTCCTTGTAGAGCGTACGAAAAAAATTGATAACTTCTACTGAATCCTCCACCCAGCAATCCACTACAGTAAAGAATATATTGTCTTTATTTTCAAAATATGGCATGAACTCTAAGACCTTGTCTATGTTTTCTTTTGTTATTTTGAAATCCCCTTTATCTTCTGGCATTCTAATCGAATATATTTTGTTTTCTTAGTTTTTAATAGTATATGGAAAAGATTACTAAGAAGATTTGATGATATAAAATTATAGGAAACTACAATTATCTCTCCTAATTTATTATAATGGTCTTATCTAAAATCAATGGTGGCATTTCACTTAGAACATTTGTAATAAATATAAGGCTACTAGATTGGCAATAAAACATTATTTAAAAATTAGATACAATATATATTTTCTAGTATTATCTTTTTATTCAAATGATGGAAATATTTATATTTAGTTATCTAATTATATTTAGAGTTGAGCAAATGGACAATAATAAAAAAATAGTAATATACCCCTTGATGGAACATAACTATGAATTACTAAAAACTAGAATTAATCCAGTTTACATTAAATTTATTGCACGTGAACCTAAAAAAAAATCAATTAAGCCTCAAAATATAGACTGCATATACTTTTATTTATCTCGTCATGATAAATCTATAATAGGCTTTTCTTCTATAAAAACTATAAAATATATTAAACCCTGCGATATTGAAAATGCTCTCTTATCTAGAATTCAAATGACTAACGATGAGTTTAATAAATATTGTAAAGATAGAGAAAATAAATCGTTAGTTACATTAGAGTTAGAAAAAATCATAGACCTCAATCCTCCCTTAAAATTAAAATCTGCCCTGACAATGAATGGCCTTTTATTAAAAAGCTCAGAATTGACAAAATATATAATTTAATTATTTGATATATATTTTTACAGTAATAAAGGGCATTGGATATTTGAAATCAATAAATTTGTTGATTATATCCAGAACAAAAATTTCTTAAACGATTCATATACCAAATTTAAAAATAAGATTGGATTAAACATTGATGCAATTTCCTAAATGAGAGAAAGGAATGCATAAAGTCTAATTTTATACTATTTTTTGGAATGTTTTCAGATATCTTTATAATTATTGAAAAACATATTAACATGTTCGGGGGCTTCATTAGAAATCATCCTTCTACTTCTAGTTCCCCGAACTCTTTCATCGATATCACCATTTTGTTTTAGAGCAAAATAAATATTTTCCTATTTTTTTCCATATACTTATAAATATTTAAGATAAATAATCGCTATAGAATGAGGGAGTAATAACATGAACAAAGAGAAAAAATTTTTCACATTATTACAAGATTTATTTATCGGAGCTAAGATTGAAGGGCAAGGAGGATTTATCAATTTGATGCGTATTAAATCAGGTTATTACGCTCAGATAGAAAACTTACTCCAAAAAGATATTGACGAAGCTTTAGAACTGTATCCTGATTTTAGAGACGAATTATTTGATAAACTGTTTACTTTTTTTTCTAGGTATTTTTCCCAAAGTGGCTCAATATTCTTTGACTCTACGCCATTTCATAACAATGTCTATGAAAAAGTTTATACAGATACAAAAGATGTTATTCTTTTCTGGAAAACAAATTTTCTTTATTATGTTAAAACCGAAAGAATTTTTCGAAGCCTTCCTTTTGAATTAGAAGATTATAAATTTTATTTCGATGCTTCAAAAATTAAAAACAAAAAAGCAAATGAAAAAAGTCCAATTGTATATAAACTCGACAAGATAAAAGATGATGGTTCAATTGTTTTTGAAGTAGCATATTCAGAAAAAAATTCAAAAACAAAAAATGAAGAAATAATAAAAAATTTAAAATTAAAAGGAATAGTTATAACAGAGGATTTGTTGGATAAGGCTTTTTGGGTATTTGAAAAACAAAGTGAAGTTGATTTCTTTATCAATAAAAATACAAAAAATTTTTTACAAGAACAATTCGAACTTTGGATTTATCAATATTTTTGGGATGGTGCAAAAGAATGGGGTGTTGATAGGGTTAATGAACTACAAATTTTAAAAAAAATTGCTTTTATTATTATAGATTTTATAAGTCAATTTGAAGATGAATTAATTAAAATTTGGAATAAACCAAAATTTGTGAGAAATAGTAATTATGTAATTAGTTTAGATAAGATAAAAGATGATAAAATAATTGAAAAAATCTTCAAATCAGAGGGGATTACACAACAAATAGAAGAATGGCAGGAACTAGGAATAGTTGACAACGATTTCAATATAGACTTGTTTTATGATGATAAGAAATATATGCATTTGCCTATAGACACGAAATATTTCAAAGCTATGGAGCTAGAAATTCTATCTTTATTCGAGAATTTAGATGAACAACTTGATGGATGGCTTATTAAAAGTGAAAACTATCAAGCATTAAATAACATTCTACAGAAATTTAAAGGAAACATACAAACAATTTATATAGATCCGCCTTTCAACACTGGAGAGGATTTTCCTTATTTAGATAAATTCCAAGATTCGACTTGGTTAAGTATAATGAAAGATAGAATTGACCTTGGAATCAATTTATTAAGAGAAAATGGAAGTTTTTGGTTGCATTTAGATGATAATGCAAACTTTCGAGGTAAAGAATTATTAAAAGATAGTTTTTCAACAATTACAGAAATTATTTTTGATACAAACGCGACAAAAGATATTGAAGCGGATTTATTTGGGTATAAGAGCTTTGGGGATAATTATCAACTCAAACATCAAACATTATTTTATTGTAGAAATGAAAAATATCTTTTTAGAAAATTATGGAAACCTAATAGAAACAAAACTAGTCTTTCTATTGGCTGGCTCGATTTGATTGCTTTTCCAAAAATTTCTTCCGCAAAGAAAATATCCGATTACTACTTTATGATTGAAAAATGGATAAATGGAAATCTTGAATTAGAAAAAGTTGAGATAAATGAAGAAGAAAAAATTTTCCCAGTGGGGGACATTTGGAATGATATTTTTTCTTTTACACAATCAGAAATGAGAGTTAGTGAAAGTTTTAGCTTCACATCTTCGCAAAAGCCAGAAAATTTATTGCGGCGTATAATCCAGTCTACTACAGAAAAAGGCGATATAGTACTAGATTATTTTTTAGGCATTGGTACAACTACTGCAGTTGCGCATAAAATTGGGAGAAAATGGATAGGTATCGAAATGGGAGATCATTTCAATGAAGTATACTATGATAAAAAAGGTAATAAAAAGCTAGGCGTTAAAGGAAGAATGAAATGGGTTTTATTTGGGGATAAAATAATTTCTTCTCTTGAAATGAATAGAAGGCCTCATCTATCAAAAGATATTGATTGGCAAGGAGGAGGATTCTTCAAATATTATGAATTAGAACAATACGAAAACACTTTAGCTAATTGTAGATATAGTGATGGAGACGTATTTAATAAAATTGGTGAGAATCCGTATCAAGAATATGTCTTCATGAAAGACGAAAAAATGCTTTCAGTGTTAGAAATTGATTATGAAAATAATAAAGTAAATGTGGATTTAAAAGAAATATACCCTGATATCGATATTGCTGAAACTTTATCTAATGTGACGGGAAAATGGATAAAATCCATAAATGAAACTGAAGTAGAGTTCCAAGACGGAAATAAAATAAATATAATAGATTTAGATTACAAATTTATTAAATCTTTGATCTGGTGGTAGGATGCAAACCAGTTTAGAAAAAATAGTGGACGAATATTCTTTTGACGACCTACCCAAAAAGTGGCAAGATTTAGATTGTTTACACTTTTCAAAAAATAAAAAACTTTTTATTTTTCAACAGATGTGTTTACATAATACCCTGAAAGCCTTATATTTATTTTATATACAAAATAACGGCGACAAAAAATCCTTCTTTACATATTTTGAAAATAATGAATTAGGGAACTCTTTTGATTATGATCTGAATAAAAAACAAGAAATAAAATCATCAAGACTATTTTTAGATTATGAAGAAGATTATCCCGTAATTAATAATACTATTTCATTTCAACATTTTATTAATAGAATGAGTTTCTGGATGGCAACTGGATCAGGTAAAACTCTAATCATTGTTAAACTCATTGAACTATTGGGAAAGCTTAAAACTGAAAAAGAGATACCAAAAAAAGATATTCTTTTTCTAGCACACAGGGAGGATCTTTTAGAACAATTTAAAACCCATGTAGAGGAATTTAATAGTTATAATTTTGATGTTAAAATTAGACTAGTTAATTTAAAAGATTTTGAAATTACTAAAAGGCAGAGTTCATTGCCCAATAATAAAAATGAAATAATCGTATTTTATTATAAATCCGATTTATTATCTGATGAACAGAAAGAAAATATTGTTAATTACAAAAATTATGACAACAATGGAGAATGGTATATTCTTTTAGACGAGGCGCATAAGGGTGACAGAGAGGATAGTAAGAGACAGATAATTTATTCAATCCTATCAAGAAAAGGCTTTCTTTTTAATTTTTCTGCTACATTTACAGATAAAAGAGATTATGAAACTACATGTATTTTTAATTTCAATTTATCCAAATTCATTGAAGGGGGCTATGGAAAACATATTTATATATCTGAATCCGAAGTTACCGCATTTCGAGATAATAGTGATTTTTCCATACAAGAAAAACAAAAGATTATTATAAAAGTTTTGATACTTCTAACTTATACAAAAAAATATTTTGAAAGGATAAGAAAAGTAAATAATAGCCTTTACCATAGGCCATTGCTTTTAACACTTGTCAATACTGTAGATACAGAAGACGCTGATTTAAAACTATTTTTTTCTGAAATTGAAAAAATAGCAAAAAATGAAATAGATCCGGATATATTCGAAACTGCAAAACAAGAACTTATTTCAGAGATAAAAACTAATCCATTTTATCTATTTGAAGAGGATTTATCTATTATTCTTGATATAGAACTAATGAATAAAGTTGGGATAAAGGATATTCTAAAACAAGTTTTTAATTCTGAATTACATGGAAATATAGAAGTTTTAGTAATCCCAAATAATAAACAAGAATTAATTTTCAAATTACAAACAGCCGAAAAACCATTTGCCATGATTAAGATCGGTGATATTTCTGGCTGGCTTAAGGAAAAACTCAGAGGATATGAAATTAATGAAAGTTTCGATAATGAAAGTTTGTTTAAGAAAATCAATGAAGATGATTCATTAATTAATATTTTAATGGGCTCTCGTTCTTTTTATGAAGGATGGGATTCAAACAGACCGAATCTGCTTTTATTCGTAAACATTGGTGTAGGAAGCGATGCAAAAAAGTTTGTCCTACAATCCGTTGGCAGAGGGGTGCGAATTGAGCCGCTGAAAAATATGCGAAAAAGACTATTAAATTTATTTAATACTAAAGAGATAGATGAAACATTATTCAAGAATATAAGAAATTATGTTTTACCTATTGAAAGCTTGTTTATTTTTGGAACAAAAGCTGTAAATTTAAAAGAAATAATCAAAGCTCTGAAAGAACAAAAACAGGAAAAAAATATAGGAGATTCATTCAGTATTAATGAAGAAGCAGAAAAACATATGTTACTTATCCCTACATATAAAGTATCGGACAAAATATTTGCGGAAGAAAAAGAAGTACAAAAATATCCAATTAGTGCAAGTGATTTTGAATTTGCAAAATCATATTCCAAATATTTAGAAGATAAGATTATATTAATGAAATACGAATGCCCACCCAAAATTGTAAAAATAACTCAAAAAAGTCTATTTGAAGAAACTGAAAAAAATAGAAGATATGATTTCACAGAAACAAGATCTATTAACGATGCCGAAATAATACTGAATCGAATAATCGCTTATTTTCAAGTAAATGAACAAGAATTAGATAATTTTAAAATTCTTGAAAATGAAATAATTCATTTTAAAAGAATTAAATTTAGTGGAAATGAGAAATTTGAAGAATTGAAAAACAAAATTTTGCAAATGATGGAGTATCCAAAAAAACAAAAAGAATTAGATAATCTTTATGGGAAGATATCTAGGGAAGAGTTTATTAAAAAACAAAATATCTTAGATAATTCCCGTAGTTTTGAATTAAATCAACAAAAAGTAAACATTAAATATTTGACAAATCATTATTACCTTCCAGTAATAGTTTCCGAAGAAGAAAAAGTTGAGTTTATAAATCACATTATAGATGTTAAAAGTGAAGTCAATTTCATTGAGCAGCTTGAAAATTATTTACAGATAAAAGATAATTTATTCGATAAGTTCGATTGGTGGATGTTTTCAAAGTTAGATCACTCGTTGGACGAAGTTTTTATCCCATATTACAATCCTAAAGGAAATAAAATAGCAAAGTTCAAGCCAGATTTTATATTTTGGATGCAAAAAGAAAATCAATACTTCATCCTATTTGTAGATCCAAAAGGAACTGAAAATACAGATGGATTAAGAAAAATAGATGGATATAGGAGATTATTTGAAAATAAAGTTTATAGATATAATGATTTTAGTATAAAAATAAAAATACTATTAAAACCTTCACATGGTGGAATTGCAAGCGTTCCAGAAAAATATAGGAAATATTGGTTTGATAATTTTGATGATTTCCGTAATAAGATTTTATAATAGAATTTGAATTAGATATAGATTAATAATTATAATCAGAATTGTATATACCTTTCATATTTCTACCAGATAACCTTATCCTTCTTCTTTCTACACTTCCTACAAACTAAAAATGTCTTCTCAGTCTTTTGATCATAACAATAGCTGGCCGCTAGCTCAATTGGCCTAGCCAGCACCACCCCGCACCTAAAACAGTAGTATTCCCTCATGCCTTCATGATCCATGCAACTTCGTAATACTTTGGCCTTATGTCTATTGTAAATCCAGCCACCCTTGTAGTTGTGTCCCCTGCAAAAGTCCAGGACCCGGCCACAGTCTTTGTGTGACTACCCCCAGTAGTTCCAGGATTAGTTGAAGATGTTGTTATACCCTGCAAGAATCTGTCAATTAGATTTGGCGTTCCGTTGTTGCCATCGCAAAGTAGCCATCCTGAGGGAATGCTACTAAGCACCCCAGACCATGCGACTATAATCCCAGGGGGCACGAAAGACGGTAGCCCAGAGGTAACATTTGTTACGGAAGTAATCGAGCTTGCACCGGCCACAACTGTTGCCAAGAGCATCGCATCACTTGGAACGGAAGAAGAAGTTGATATTGTCAGCCAGTTTGCGCCGTTGTCAGAATGCAAGTAAACATAGTTTGTGCTATTTGCTGTTGCTGTGAGGGATTCTACTGCACTTGATACGACTTGATACATGCCTCCATCAGCGTCTTTGACATATGCCGTTCCAGCCGCAATATTTAGATTTAGGCCACTATACACTGAAACTGTAAATCCTGTTTTGATCCCTTCAGGAAAAAAATCCCCAAAGTATTGCCTGAAATCTGCTGAGGCAATATCCTGCCCAGCTGCAACTTTTTTAGTAAATGTCATAATTATACCTCAAAATTCAATAACATAATACACCGTCATCGTCTTAGTATTGTCAAATGTTTTAGTTGGCGAGATTAGCGAGTGGGTGAGAAGATCTGTTTGATTTACAGCATAGATCCCCAGTTCAGCCCATGTGCCATAATAGCCCACCTCTGCACTGTCAAAATAATAAGTTCCTTCGGCCTTGTTTGAATAGGTGTTGTTGTGAAGGCTGTTTGGCACGTATGGCTTCAAAGCCCCTAACTGATTAGTAAGTGAAAGATCTGTCGCTAGCGGTGCTGTCGTACCGGTTCCAATTGCCAGTTTCCCAATAACATGCTTGTTGGCATCATAATCACCCGTTATCACATCTGCAAGCGCAGCTTTCAGTTTGTTAGTGATCAGATTCTTTTGCCATGAACCTCTTATGATCTTGTCTCGTTCAAGATCGTATTCTTCGATCCTAAATTTTCCAAGATATGGATTCTTATCTCCTCTAATATATTCAGTTATGTCCATTTGCTCACGTTCCATCTGGATCTGCCATCGTCAAACTTTGCAGTGTAGCCTGTTGAATTATCAATTATAGTTACGATAAGCGTGATTGCTGGAGTTTCAGTTGTTTCCTTGTAGTCCGTTGAAGTCTCCTGCAGCTGGAGCACGTTTTCAACTTTCAGCCTTCTGAGCTCTGCAAAGAGATTTGCAAATGTTGAGTAGAAATCCTCAGCCGCCGTGCATTCAAGCTTCACTTTGGCTATATGCGGCCCATTGATTTCATAGGAAACGGAAAGTATCGTTTGATCTTCTAGCGTTACTCCAGGGATTGAAACAGATATCACCTCTCCAGCCCTAAGCCTCTTTCCAGGAGGATTGATTTCCATTTTTGAGGAGTTCTTCAAGGCGTATTCGATTACCTTTTGCTGGGCTAGCATCAGCGCCGTATCGGTGTCTTTTATTGAAAAGTCAACGATAGGAATATCGGTGTGATTGTCAAACATCTTAGTTCCGGATGCACCTTTGACGATCTGCACCCCATAGTAGGTTTTGAAGGCGCATTTGCCGGTGCCGTTGTTCCAGGAAGACCCATCAGTAGAATACTTGTGGCCGCTTGCAGTCGTGCTGTCATGCGCTATCTTGTAGGTGTCTGTTTGGGCACCGTATTTCTGGAAGACAATCCAGTGGAGCTTTGATATGTCAAGCTGCACTTCAATGTAATCAGATTTTACCCACGAGCCATCCGTAGAAGTGTTCTTTGCAGGTATCGACCCAAATCCGACGATTGCGCCTTTTGGGCCGGAGTTATCCTCCAAAATCATGAATCTGAATGCATCAAGTGGGTTCCCGATCTTCTTGATATAAGCCTCAACGTAGAGGACATTTGTCTTTGATGGGGTAAATGATGATGCATAGTACTTGTCATGGAGCGATACCTCAGTTGTTGTTGCCGCCTGACTCTGGTCCAGGAAACCCTGCTTCCCCCCAACGACAAACACCCTGTCAAAAAACTTTGAAGAGTCCCTCTTTATCTTTGCATTTAGTATCTGCGATGAAGCAAGAGCGTGTGAGGCTGTCAGATCGTATGGATCGTAAAAGTGGAGGTCGTCGTTCTCATCGACATAGTAATCTGCGCCTGCAAGCCGTGCAATTTTATCTATGGCTTGCGATACATATTCCCATGCAAATGAGATGAAAGGTATCTGTTCTGAAAATGTTTCAAGATTCTCTGTTGTTATCTCCGGGCAGTATCTTAAGATTATGTCTTCCATGATGTCGCTTGCAGTCGTGTTGGAATAGTTTTCCGCCCCTGATATAACGGTCTGGCCGAATCTCACCGAGCCGTAATCCTCCCCCGAAAGGATTAGCTTGTTATGGCCCCAGAAATCCATCTCAAAGTCGATCCCGGTGATGAGGCCATGGAATACCTTTGTTTCGGGAGGGTCGTTTTCATCAAGGTATAGGTAAACGTCGTTTCCCAATGCAAAAGTGTCTGAAATTGATCCATCCCGATTATCCAGAACTATCTCAAAGTAGTCCGAGCGCTTTCCTTTCTCATCTGTGAACTTTGCATATTCAAGATCGTTATTTTCTTCCAGAATTACGCCATCAACTACTATCGACCAGAAAAGGACGGTCCTCCCAGTGCTCAAAATCGATAGGGAAGGCGAAGCTGTGAGGCAAGCTTCAAGCCTCTCAAATCCAACATACAACCTGCTAGGAGAGGCTGTGACTTCAGCCTCAAGAAGCTCAATATCGACCATGAGGTGGCCTATATCAGGCGATAGAGCAATCGCTGCGCCCAGGGATTCTGCGTAGGCTAGGCCGACAAGCATTTCTGCATTTGTTGCGATATTTGCCTCTGCCGCTACTTCTTGGAAGGTGTAAACTGAAGGTGCAATGCCAACGCTTTGGAATAAACTAGAAACATGATTTGCAGCTGTCGCTAGATCTGGTGATGCCGAAAGTGAAGAGGAGATGGCGACAGAATAACCTGCAGTTGATTGTAAAGAGGGTGAAAGTAAAATAACGGCAGAGAGATCTTCTATGTATATCGGGATTGCATTAATCGCTGGAGAGGCGGTGACTGAATATGCCGTATTATGCAGGAGCGCCTGGATCAGCGATAGAGTAGGCGATGTTGATACTGTTGCTGTTAGGGACTCCTGGTATTCCGTTCCGCCAAGATTTTCCTCGCTTCCCACCGATACAAAAGATGAAACATTGATGTGATTGTTGTAAACAGCCTTGAAGTAATCAGGCGATTTATCCTCTGTGAAGATCCAGATGAAATCGATTAGGTCGCTGCTCCCCAGGTTGTTTGGGGCGTAGCATCTCCCTACGATTATGCCTCTGTCTGAATATGAATAGGATGTTTTTGTGGTAGTTGAGTTTGTCGCATAGCCTGAAACTGAATTATACCTATACTGCCTGGATGTCCCGCCGTCAAGGGCAGCCATGCACAAGACCCAATTGCTGTCAGCCTCATTTAGCCCTATTCCGGCAAAATAATAATCAGAGAGCCCGTATACATCAGCCCCTCCTCTGGAGTACATTTTTGGGCCTCTGCCGTTCCATGATGTATTCCCGCCGTAGAATGTTACCTTGTCTGCAGCTGACTTTGCCATCACTATGGCCGAGTCGTCATTGCCTGTTGAGTAAGCCTTGTTGTATATGGCGCCGCAGCTTGATGCTGTTAGGTAGTTTGAGGAGCTCCATCCAGTAAGTGCCTTTCCGCTTACGCCGTTTGAAGAGTACGAAAGGCTTCCAGTCATGGAGAAGGAGTACCCGCCGGAGATGCTGCTTGCAAGTGAGTCCTGGAAGTGATGGATGCTGTATCCGGCATACCATGTCCCTGACTTGTTTTCCTCCCCCGAGTTAGAGGCGTCCCCATACCAGAAATAGATTGCAGTGTCCCCTGACGCAGACAAGTCGCATTTTACATAAAAGATGGCCTCCGAGCTGGAAAATGAAACGCATTCATGGGCAAGCTGTGATGCCCCTTCAGCATCGCTTGTGAAGCAGACGCTGTCTCCGTCGTCGCCTTCAAAGAGATGTGGGTGGTCAGTGGAATTAAACTTTAGGAAGACGGGGTAGTTTGAAACAGCTGAAGAGATGTAGGCATCAGCATTTAGGGTGATCTCACGGCAGTAGGCAAAGGCCATTAGTTATGTACTCCAGTTACTCTTTAGTCGAAGCTAGGGCAAAATACCCCAATGGCGCTAGCTTTTTTACTTCGCTTAGTTTTGCAGTATACTGGATTTCTGTGATCAGGCCCAGTTCAAGGTACTGATTCCACAGCTCAAGCTCATTTATTGCATTTAGGAATATGCTCTCCTCACTTGGCGCTGCATCTATAGGATTTAAGTCGTCCTTGGAGATCTCAATTCTGTCAGTTATCGGGGAAAAACTGTCCTTTGCATCATAAAACTGCGCCTTCTCATAGACATACTGCTTCATCTTTGAGTTATCTGAAACATCCTGGATTGGGTATCTTGCCGTGTGCGTATTGCCCAAATCAGTTATGAAGGTGATAAGAACAAAGTCGGACATCTCATTCTTATCTGTCAGGATCTTTTCAATCTTTGTTATTTCTACCATGTTATTGACCTTTATGCCGCTCTGGCAAATGTGACAGCTACCGTCACCTGGAGTGAATCACCATCACCCACGTTTTTAGTTGCAGGAAGTTTCCCCCTTAAGAGCATGTTCCCTGATGCGGCTGCGTCAAAGACACCTATCTCATTTATTGCAAGATCCCCTGTGAATGTGAAGGTCTTCAAGACCTTGAACTTGTAGCCTGCTTCATAACTGCATGTTCCTGCCGCCCTTGCACCGCCATTTGTGGTGATTTCAGTTGCAAGCCCAGTCTGATCGTCTGCCTCAGATGTTGTTCCAGATCCTAAGGCGACATACTGCATCTTGTCAGTTGAAACACCCCCTACGAGCTTTGCTATCATCTCTAAGCCCTTATTCACTACCGTTGTCATTTTTATCCGTATCTCCATCTATTTTTATGATTTCTACTATCCTTCCATCCCTGTCCCTGTGGACAAGCTCCAACTCAATCCTTGTTTTAAGCGGAATTTCCATTAGAATCCAATCCTGTTTAATCTTGTAATCTTTTTCATAATCTCTTCTGCAATCCTGTCAGGATCGCCGTTGCCAGAAATATTGAAAGTGTTATTGATTATCACATTCCTTTCCTGTAGTTTTGCCCCATCCTTGAAGGCCAGGATGTTGTCGTCCGGATGAAAGTTCACAATGCTCCCATCCTTCTTTATCAGCGCATCGTTTACACTCTTAGATATCTCACCTGTTGAGGTATTATAGTATCCCACTAATCCCCCGCCGGCGCTGTTGCGGATTGTTTCATAAGTTGCGCCTCCGCTGGAAAAAGAGTTTGAGACAAATGCATTACTCCTTTCAGGACCCTCATAGACTATATCGCTCCCGGCCTGGACCCGTTCAGATGATCCAAAAGTTCTGCATCCGCTTCCTCCTCCGCCGCCGGGATTCAGCATCTGCCTAACAGTGTTCATTGCGCTGTTCATGTAGCTGACCGCAGAGCCTGCAGTTCTTCCAAGGCCATCAATTTCAGTTCCGGTCTTTGATGTCTGGTCACGGTATAATTTGAGAAGTTCTGTTGCAGAGAGCACATTTTGGGTGTTGTTTTGAACTGCCAAAGAATTGTCTTGTTTCTTTTCCCTGTTTTCATTTTCGGCACGCTGGATCTCCCTCAAACGCCCCAGTGCGTCTGCAGCGCTTTCTGAGCCAGTTGGAATTGCTGCTGGGCTTCCTGCCCCTGGGCTGACCCATTGCCCCCTTGCTGCCGCCTCAAACGGCGTATAGGCTCCAGCTTTTTCGTACTGCACCTGTTGCCCCGCATAATCCCAAAGCGCCATGCCACCTGGATTTGTCACCCTTAGCCCAAGATCCATAATCTTATCCAAGTGAAGATCCTTGATGATCACATTAATTCTAGAAAGCGCATCTTCTATTATGCCCAGAATGTATGATACCCTGTCAAACGCATCGGCCAGTTTTGTGATTGCCTCTTCAGAGGAAGTTACGCCTGCGAGCTTCATGATCACATTGCCCAGCTCCGATCCTAAGCTTATTGAATGCTGCAAAAGATTCCCAAAAGAATCGACCAGAGGCTGTATTTCGGCTGAGCTTATCATTTCTGAAATCTTGCCAGCAATGTTTTCTAATGTTGGCGCTATTGCCCCGGTCAGCTCATCCCCAAACAAAGTCTTTAGATTCTGGACCTGATTTTCAAAATTTGCAAATATCCCTGCTGTTGAATTCCTTAGCGCCTCTGCGCTTCCGCCAAAAGACTTTTCCATCTGCTTGGCCAGGTAGTCAGCCTTTTGTGCCGCGGTCATTGATTTCATGCTGACCGCATCGAGCACTACGCCATTCTGTTCGAGCGTTGATGTGCTGCCAGAAAGCGCCATTGCGACCTGTTTAGTTGCGGATTCAAGGCCGATCCCTTGAGATGCTGCATAGTCTTCCGCCGCTGACAAGAGCTTTAGCGATCTTTCATAATCCTTTGTTACAGTGATGAGATTGTTGAAGCCCTTCCTAATTTCTGTATCATCCAAGGACGTAAGCTCTGAATGCCGGCCTATCACGTTTTCAATCTGCTTTGAGTAGGACTGCATCCCTGCATTTTTTAAGAGATTATCGGTCTGTGACTGGAACTTTGACTGCTCTAACGAGAGCTTTACCATCTCTCGATTCAAGTTCTGCACTGCGGCGATGCCATAAGATGTGATGGCCGTTGCCATTGTACCTACGGCGACTTCTGCTGCATGGCCCAAAGAATACATTGCCCCGCCGGCTTTGGATGTGCCCTTTTCAATACCACCGAGTGCTGACTCCACATTCTTTATAGGGCCGGATGCCCTATCTTCAGCGGTGACAGTTATCTTGACGTTTTGCTCTTGCATGCTCATTTCTCTTTTTGATCAGCTCTTCGGCCTGAATTATCATCTCTTCCTGGCTGTCCTCCATTGGATTCTGGTATAGGACATAGCCCCTCACCAGCCTTCTTTTTTCAAGGATTGTGAGTTTTGGTATTTCCCATACCCTGTATCCAAGCCGGTGCAGCACCTGCTCTTCAAGCAGCCTTGCCTTTGCTTCCGGGCTCGGAACGAAAGGATTCTTTTATGTCGCTGATATCGAGGAGCTTTTGGACTAGATTAGCGATTGCCTTTGTCTTTCCAAACTTCTTTATCTCATCGGCGGAAAGCTTTGGCTCGACAATATGCCTAGAGAGTATATCGTAGCCTTTCTCCGGGTCTGATAATTGAGAGATCTCACCCTCTGGTATCGGTATGACTTTGGCCTCCTTGCCGGGCTCAATCTCAATTACGATTTCTTTCAGCTCCCCTTTCTCATCCCGCTCATGCAGGAAGTATGATTTTTCAACTATCGCCATGAAATCGCCTCACCAGTTAGTTTTTGCAAAGGGCGCCTCCCACAGCACCTGTGCGGATATGCCTGAGAATGAGAACTTGTAGCTCATCTTTGTGTCAAGAGGAAATACTGCGCTGTAATCGCTAAAGATGCAGTTTGAAAGCGTTATCTTCAGGGAGTCTTCTTCTGCATCGGCATATCCCCTGTCAATTACGATGTCTTTTGAAGCGAGTGTTTCATTTGTTGAGGTCCCTCCAAGAACAAGCTGCTCTATTTCGCTTGCTGTTGCTGAGTCTGGAATGTATGCAGTTATTGATCCAGTTACCGCTTCAAACTTCCCGGAGTAAGATGTTGAGGGGGATCTTCCTGCAAGGCCGTGGCCCACGTCAATATTCCTAGAGATTGTGAACTCCAGATCTGTGATGTATGTTATGCCGGAGATGGCGCCTATGGAATATGTGAACTCATGGGGCTTCCATGAAGGCGCATCGTCGACTTCAACTGTCGTTGGGGCTGTGAAAGGATTGTTTAGGTCTAAATCCTTCCCAACGATATCGAGAGTCCCTGACACCGGCTCGTTTAGGCCCATCTTAAATGACAGGCTCTTTGCGTAGCACCCTAGGATCTGGGCCATCTTGTTGTTTGTCCCTTTCATTAGGCATGAAGTTGTGAACGGTATTGGGGTGCCTGAGGGCGATATCGTCCATGTGTATGGCGATTCCTCTTCCAGGGGATCGGTGTTAGAAATCCCTCCAAGCATGAGTGCAAATGGCAGTGCCCCGTTGTAGACAAAATCTATCTTTCCTCTTGCCTTTGCCGTGTGATAGGAAATCTCAGATGGGTATGCCATTGCAGCAGGATTTACGGCTGTGATCTGATTTTCAAGGCCGTACTCGTATTCAGAGTCTAGGCCCAATATTTCATCTATTTCTGTTGTTGGGGTAGTTGGATCAACACCAACGCCCCATGTGCTTTCCTTTTTTACAAAAACGTCTCCTTTTGTGTAAGCCATGATTTTCACCTATGTGCCCCTTACAATGCAGGGTATGTCGATCTTCATTGCGTTCACAGAAACACCGTTTCGCTCAGTTGCGGCCAGGTCAAAGCTGATGTTTCTACCATAAAAAGTTCCAAAATAGTCGCATGTTTTTGCGCCTGACTTGTTTTTGAGGTCTGGATTGGATCTCACCGTATCTATGATCCCAGAATAGATTGTCCCAATCTTAGATGCGCTAGATGTCTGCTCTTCAAAGATCACAAAGCGAACGTAAAATTCAATCTGCTTGTTGGGATAGGATAGTGATACTGAATCAATGCTTCCGGCGATCATCTCAATTGCGACTTCAGGCGTTTCAAAGGAAGTTGAGAGCTTTGTAGGTCTGCTCCAAGTTTTTACATCGGAAAGACCAGTGGCGGCGCTGAAGATTCTTTCAACGTTAGCGAGAAATGATATTGGATCAAAGCTCACCCTAAAACGCCCCTAAATTTTTTTGGCATATGCTCTAAGATCATTTCCATCCTTAGCTGAATCTCTTTTCTTGAGATGGTCTCTTCTGAGACGGTGTCGTTTTCAAAGACTACCGAAGCATGCGTTACCTTTGTGGCGCCTTGATTCTGCCTTAGCTTTAGGTCAGACTCATAGAGCTTGTTAGAGACATAGAGCGTTGCAAACTCTGATGCCAGTATAGATTCCCTTGAGCCTTTAGGGTAGCCGTAGATTAGCGATATTGTGGCCTTAGATTTTCCTATGGGCCATGATGAGGCTTCAGCACCTGTGCCTAGTATCAGCCTGTCATATTCCGCTATGATTTTTGAGGGTGTTACAGAAACTCCGTCTATTTCGAGAGCTTCGATTGAATTGATAGGAGTGTAAGCCTTGAGATAAAGGCCGTTTGCGCGCCGGTATGCGCCATAGTCCCCTGTTGAGAAAATGTCCTTTGCCCTTATATCAATGGAAACGTCATCTATGGATCTGGCCCTAAAAATAAGGCCAGTTAGTGATTCTATCAGTGCATCAGCATCGTCAAGCCAGGAGCTTCTTATCTCTTGAGCTTCCTTGTGGGCGGCCTCAGAAATCTTCTTTGGGGATGAATAGTTCCCGTGGCCTAAAAGATAGGGCCTGGCAGTTATGTCGGCCGGGTATTCTCTTGATATCTCATTTAGTTCTGACGCATTGAGCCCCCCATCGGCTAGCAAAACGGCCGTTACACCCTCCACCAAATTTAGGGCCAGAACTAGATCTTCCAAAGTACTCTCTGTCAGATCGAACTCGACCTCGGTATCAAGGCTCAAAGTAAGTTTAGAGCTTTCAATACAGAGGGTCGCATCGGAATCTCCTGAATATGCAATTGATAGGGCATCCATTTTTAGGGCCTCGTGAGCCAAAGCAGTATTGATATTATTGAGAAGACTATCCCGCCGCCAACGGCAAACTCGACTATGGTTATGGCGCCTGACGCTCTG
>JAKPKU010000088.1 GCA_029553545.1 Candidatus Cloacimonadota bacterium | reverse complement strand
GGCAGCCGACGTTAATGCACTAGATACGAATCTTGGCTTTAAAACTGCGATATTTGATTTACCGACTGAAGGCTTAATGGGCTCAACAATCACTTGGACAGTTAAATCAGGCACAGCAGTTGTAATCGTTGACAATGTTGTAACTGAAGTAATTCGTCCGGCAGCAGATGGCGAAGATGCAGTGGTTGTATTAGAAGCAACATTTACTCTTGGTGAAGAAGAACCTGTTACAGTTGAAGTAAAAGTAACAATCGCTAAAGAAGCTGAAGCTGGCGGCGACCCTGTAACAGTTACAGCAGCATATTCTGGCGCTACAACCAATATGACTGACGGTAATAATGCTTCTACAATAGGACTTGATTCAACATTATTTACTGTTCTATCTGTTAAGGGTGGGCAAACCAATCATATTGGTTTGAATAAAGACGGACAAATTAGATTATATGGGCAAAAAGATTCTGGTAATGGCAGCACTTTACAAATATCAATTGTAGAAGGTTATAAGATTACAAGTGTAGTCTTTGAATTTGGTGCATCAACAAATAATGCAACAGGTGAATTAAAACTTGGTAGCGAAACCATTGATTTGTCAGCTAATGATGTAAAAAGTACAACTAAAACCTATACAGACTTAGATATAACAAGTTTTAGTTTACAAAATACTCATATGACCTCTGGTGATGTGGGACAAGTTTGGATTTTATCAATTCAAATTACCTATGTTCCAGTAAATTAATAGCCTCGCCAAACATTGATACAGATATCATATATTAATGATGTCAAAGTTTAAGGCCTGACTTAAACATTTAGAATCACAAAAGAGCGGATGGAGACACCCGCTCTTTTAATTTATTGTAATTTTTTTGAAACAAATGAAAAAATATGGTATAATGCATTATTAAGGTGGTTTACGAGAATGTATAAACAAATATTATCAAAAATACAAGAATTTGATACTATTATCATTCACACCCATTTAAAACCCGACGGAGACGCGATTGGGGCTCAGTTAGGGTTAAAATATGCTCTTCAGGCAAACTTTCCTAAAAAGGGGATTTTTGCGGTTGGGGAGCAAAATCAACGCTTTATTTTTTTGGGCAACGTGGATAATGTGAATGATGATATATATAATAATGCTTTGGTTATTGTTGTTGATTGCGGAGCTAAGCATTTAATTAGCGACGAAAGATATGCTTTAGGCTGTTTTATTATCAAAATCGATCACCATATTCCTCAAGGAGAATATGGGGATTTAGCTTTCGTCAATCAAAACTTTGAAAGTGCCTCGGGCATTATTGCCCATTTTATCAAAACAACCAATCTCGCCTTGACCAAGAGTGCCGCGGAAGCTCTCTTTACCGGAATAGTGACCGACAGCGGCAGATTCAGATATACTTCGGTTTCTTCCCAAACCTTTGAACTCGCTTCATATT
>JAKPKU010000077.1 GCA_029553545.1 Candidatus Cloacimonadota bacterium | reverse complement strand
CAGATTCTGCATATGCCATTTTCTGCATAATCCCAAGCGGCGCTCCAGTTGCAGCAGAAGCTTCCTGTAATACTGACGCAATACTACCAGGAGCGGATGGAACATTTGCAGTAGTAGTATCTGTTGGCGCGGGCGATGTTTTTGGTGTTTCAGCTTCAGATGGCGTTGCAGAAGTACTTGCTACCGCTGTAGGTGGAGGAGTTCCACCAGGAGTTCCAGCTGGAGTAGCAGGTTTTGTGTTCTTTTCTGCAAAAGCTTTCGCAATTGCAGTTTTTGAACCCGCTCCAGTTTCTGGTCTAGCTTTTCCAGTTTTAGCGTAATAATCAGATACAATTTTTTCTGCAGCTTTAATATCACCTTTTTGATATGCTTTATTATATTCATCTAACATTTTCTTATGATCATCAGTTGTGTTCTTTGGTGCAAATTTTCCTCTACCATATTTTTTATCTATTACATCACGTTCAGCAATAGTTGTTACCTTATCTTTTTCTTTCTGATATGCTTTATCCTCTTCTGTTAAAACTTTTGCAGGAACATTTGATTGTACTCCACTGGTTGCCCATGCTTGATTTTTTTCTTTATTTTTTTTATCTATCAATTGTTGTCTTTCTTTTAATAATTTAGCGGCGAGCTCTTGCCGTTTTTTCGGATCTTTTTCATTGGCAACTTGTGCATTAATCTCTTCATCTACTTCTTCTTTTGTGGTTTTGAATAATTTATCCTTTAATTTACCGATAGCACTAATTCCCCATCCAATTAAATCTGGAAGAAGCGCCATTAGAGCACCAAAGGCACCACCAACTAAAGCACCAATAAACATACCAAGAGGACCACCGAATGGAAGTCCAATTCCGGCACCTATTAAAGCCCATTTACCAGCATTGCCACCAACACTTGTTACCTCATCTGGTGTAGCACCCGTTAAAAATTTAGTTATACCAGTTAAAATTCCACCCTTTCCACCAGCGTCAATACTTTCAATAAACATATTTTGTAATGTGGCAAAAGCTCCTCCAAGAACACCGCCGATTAGCGCACCAGTTAGCGCACCAAGAGGACCGCCTACTAAAAATCCAATTGGTATTCCCATAGCAGCCCATTTAGCCGCATTTCCACCAATACTTGCGAGCTCCCCAGGCATACTACCAGTAATAAAAGAAGAAATTCCACCAAGAACACCACCTTCTTGATATCCAGATACCATATCAAATATACTGTTAATAACTCCACCAATTGCTCCACCAATTAATGCACCAGAAAGTAAACCCATAGGACCAAACATAAGTCCAATACCAGCTCCACCTATAGCAAATGTAGCAATTCTTCCAGCAGATGACATCCCCATAATTTGTTCATACGCAAACCCAGCTGCTGTCTTAAGTAAACTAGGAATATCAATTTTTGTTAGTAGATAACCACCAACGAGACCTGCTAAAATTCCACCAAGAATTTTTCCAACATTGCCTTTTATAAAATCCCAAATCTTACTAAGTGTTGATCCTTCTTCTTTTGTTTTATCTTTTTTATCTTTATCTGATTTCTTACTAAGAAGAGCAAGTACCTTAGATTGCCACATCTCCTGTGCTTTTTCCTTTAGTCTCTCTCTTAAAGCTTGGAGTTTCTCCATCATTGTTAGTTGTTGCGCATCTTTTTCTTCTTTCTTTCCCTGATCAATCTCGAGATCAAGAGCTTCCTTACTAATTATAAACATGTCTGATAATTTCTGATAGATTTTACTGAAAATCTCTCCTTTAAAAGTTCCACCATCAGCAAATTTATCAATTTGATCGTTTGGAATGATCATACCAGCAGATCTTGGCATTAAAATCTCAGGACCTTTTTCTCCAACTAACATTGGTTTATCTTTATCAATCGGACCACCTTTAGCAGCTGCATTTAATACTTGAACCTGAGCTGTATCTGGTTGATTTGGATCAAGAAGATTTGAAACACTGTGTGGTTTTCCACCGAGATAATCTCGAATATCTTTTAATATAAGAAGTTGTTGAGTTATTTGTGGTGGCATAATATTATCTACAAAAATAGATTTACCATCTCTATCAACAATTGTAACTTCTGCAATTCTTTGTCCCGGCTCTAAAAGCTCGTAAACACTTCCATTTTCATCACCAAGATAACTTGCTATAATCTTAAGTTGATCAATCATTTGTTCATGCTTAGTAACTTTTTTAAGACCTTGAAGTATATTCTGATTACTTTTATCAAGAAGATCTGATCCAAATCTTTCATCTAAAGATTTAGAAAAATATTCTTCTTGAATTTCAACTCCTCGTTCGGCAATATTTCTTGTATCAATAGCTCGTTCTCTTTCTTCTGCTATTTCTTTTTCACGTTCTTGACGAGCTTTTAAGAAAGCAATTCCTGCCGCTCCAGCGCCAACCCATCCAGCTGGTCCACCAAGAAGAGTACCAGCTACAGCACCAGCTACAGCTAATGCTGATCTAATTTGCCAAGCAATAGATTCTGGAGTTCTTTCAAGCTGTCGTTCAGATTCAATTTCTGCCATCGAATGAACAGCTGTTGCCATAGTACTTTTAATACTAGAAATATCTGCCAAAATTTCAGTCATTGCTCTTGAAGTTTCAAACGTAAAAGGTTCTCCAGATAATGCTATTTCAGCTTCCCCTGTTAATCTTTCAGCACCGTGCATTCTCTCTAAAGATCTTCCAACAGTAACTTTTCGAGACAAATTATCAAAAAACCCTTTACCAGCTCGTGTACTTAATAAATCAGCAACAAATAACATTTTTCCAAGAGGACCTTCACGAAAAGCTCTTTCACGAGTGGCCTCTAATTGAATCTTTTGACTTTCTTCTAATTCTTTTGCTGCCTTTAATGTTACATATCTCTTTTCAGTTGGGCTCCAAATAAGACGTTCATCAGCTTTAGTAACTTCTCCACCCATTTCTTGAAGCATTGCATCTTGAACATAATAAATATCGAAAAGAACAGATCTTATACGTTCTAATTGATTTGGCAATCCATTACCAACATAATCAAATGCCTTGTCTTGACCGGAAATATATAATCCAGCAGCTTTCGCCCATTCATCTTTATCTTTTATTTTTGTGTAAGCTTCTCCGAAAAAATAGTCTCTTGTTTTACCAAGAGCTTCTTTACCT
>JAKPKU010000076.1 GCA_029553545.1 Candidatus Cloacimonadota bacterium | reverse complement strand
CCAATTTTGGTTCTACCAATAGTGTAGCATCGATTGTCATAATTGTCAATTGCCTATAAAAAAATTAATGTAACACTACCAGAATACTGATAAATTATCTATGCTTTCCATATTTAGGCTATAGTCTAAATACAAGTCTTTATAATAAAATAGCAATTTTGCAGAAGGTTTAACATAAAAACAAATGTAATTTTATTGGCATCATATAATAACATATGAGTTTTCATGCAATAAATAAATAATTAGAGATTTTTTTATATTTAATATTCAAATATATTGGTACTATCACTGCTTTAATATCTAAGTAAAGTTATTCACAAATTGAATGATAATTAGCAATAATTATATTTTTTTAAAAAATGTTGCAATATATGTTTATTAGTGTTAATATTTTGGTACTACCTATTTGAATTTGATAATTGCAATAGGTACTTGCAAGTTATTTTATAAAACTATACTTATAGGAGGGATTACAATGAGAAACTTAATATAATACTCTTGTGCCTAAACCTCTGCACCGCTTTGTTAGTTGTCCCAACGGCTGCAGATCTTCACAGACTTCTATATCATCTTCAACCACAAGTTCTGAAAAACACCTTCTGAATTAGAAACCATTAAACTCAACTTTGGCTTGGTTTCCTATTCTCCCGGCAGCACCCACGAAGCTATGACCAATATGTTGGAAGAGAAAACTGAAGCCGCATTTCCTGGAAAAATTTATTTTATTTTGTAACTCCGAACCAGGAATTACAATCGGAAGCTTTAAGAATGATTGGAACTCTTGACATTCGATACCACTAAAGATGTGAAAACAGTACTATGTACAAAGCGTCAGCTATTTTCTGATAATAGTATTTATAATCAAATAAAATTAATAATACGGGGAGGAAAAAAATGGAAGAATATAAAGATATTCGTAAAGAATTGATAAAAAAAATGTCAATCGACGATGTAATGGAACAAACAAGAATAATATCACAAAATTATTCATGGCGCTTATCTGGAACCGAAATGGCAACCAAAGCTACACGATATTTTGTTAAGTGTTTAGAAAACAAGGGAATAAAAACAAAGATATTAAAAACAAAAGGTTTTTTGAATGTGCCGAAGCCTGCAACGCTGTACATAGAATTTCCTTTTAAAACCGAAATCCGATGTGTCGCTTGTGCGCAGTGCGGCTCAACTTCTGCCGAGGGCTTGACTTCGGAAGTAATCTATGTTGGCTCAGGAAGTGTAGATGATTATACAGGAAAAGATGTGAAAGGGAAAATCGTCCTTGCAGAGCTCTCATTTGCTCCTCCTCGTCCCGAAAAAGCACATATTGCATATCTAAACGGTGCGGCAGGAATGCTTTTGATGAATTATGGAAGAGATACCTCAGAATATTTAGGTTATGGAACTGTAAAATCTGTATGGGGCAATCCCACCCCTGAAAACATAGACTCCATGGTTAATATGCCGCCCGTAGTTATGCTTACCAGAAAAGATGGTGTTCGCCTTTACGATATCCTTAAAAAAGAAAATAAGCTTATTGTCACCCTAAAAACTCAATCGCATAAAGATTGGATGGACATTGAGATTCCTTATGCAGAAGTCAAGGCGGAAAATGGGAATGGTGATTTTATATTATGTGCACATCATATGGATTCCTGGGGTGACGGAGCATGCGACAATGCAGCTGCAAATGCCGTACAAATTGAACTTGCTCGCATACTGAATGAAAATAGACATCTCCTTAAAAGAGATGTAAGATTTGCATTTTGGCAAGGTCATGAAAATGGCATCATGGAAGGTTCATCGTGGTTTGTTGACCAATTTTGGGATGAATTGGATGAACATTGTGTAGCAGTTTTTACATTTGACACATGGGGAATGGCAAAGGCAAGTGTCTGGCATAACGAGATATCGACAGAGATGCGAGAATGGATTATGGAAATGGATAACGAAGTAATTGATAAAAACGTTAGTCGTGATTATGCAAGAGTAAGACACATTGGCGACATGTCCTTCATGGGCATCGGTATCCCTTCCAGCTTTAATTGGATGCAACATACAAAAGAAGAGATTGCCAACTGGGGAAATGCATCCTTTGGCGAATACTATCATAGTGAAGCGGATACCATGGAATTTATTGACAAAGAAGTTCTAAAAAAGTGTATGCATTATGGCTGCTCTAATGTAATAGATTTAGCTTTAATACCAGTATTGCCAATGACGTTTGCACCTGTAGCAGATGAGATACTTGGATGTCTTGGAAATCTCATAAAAATGATTGAAGGGCGTAAAGATATTGTTAGTCTTTTGGAATTGGATAAAGTAGAAGACATGGCAAAGCAATTCAAAGTTAAAGCTCTCGCATTAGAAGAAAAAAGAAGAATTATAGTTAATAAACCTATTGGCAGCACAATGGTCATGGATCTAGTACTTAAACGCTTGAGTCGTACACTTATGGCATTGACTTGCACTGTGGGTGGAAGATTTACTCAGGATAACTACGGTCTTACGGCTTTAAACTATGTGATACCTTGCTCTGAAAGCATTAAAACTCTTGTGAACTGCCCCGAAGGATCTCATAAATATTTTCTGTGGTCAACTGCCGCGCGTAGAGATCGCAATAAGATTTCCGATGCTCTTAGACATGCTATGAACATTTGTGATGAGGTTATATAATACACTCTTTATTGCATACATAAATGAATTTTAATATTGATAATGCCGGACTCTGTATGATTTTGAAGTCTATTATATAAGATTGATTTAGGACTTCACATATGAAGGAGCAGACGAAAACATTCCAATACTGAAAGTGAAAAATATTATATTAGACAATACTCCTATATTAGAAAGATACGAGACATTAGATTGTTTGTTCTAAACCGTATATAAAGTAGAGAGGAAGTGATAAAAGAATTAATCTTGTATATTTGTGTTAGAAAAATAAATGAAAGGGGGAACACAATTATGTCAGATGTTTATATGCTTTTTGGGATATCATTTGGTATTCAATTATTGTTTGTAATCATAATGGTTATTGCAGCAATTAAAACACCCATAACAAAACGAGATGATCTAACTGAATAATTTTAAAGGAGTGTGATTAATCAATGAGCATGAATTTAGCAGTTCTTATCTTATTTATTGCTCTTATGTTGCTATTGGGCTATATGGCAAATAAAAAAAATAAGTCCGGAGATGCAACAGAGTTTTTTGTAGTTAACAGAAGCCTAGGTATTCTCCTTTGTGCCGGAACCTATTGTGCTAGCTTTTTAAGTGCAGGAACTTTTGTCGGTACTGCTGGTGTAATATACTCATTGGGTTGGGTATACGTATGGCAGTTAATCGGCTCTCTTGCAGGACCATTTTTCTTGTGTATTGTACTAGTGCCCAAGTTCTGGCGGTACGGATATTATAACAATGCCTTATCAATGCCTGACCTTTTTGCTGAACGATACAGTGCAAAATGGTCGCGCATAATTTTCAGTTTAGTCATATTGATCGTCTACATATTCGGCATGTCCTCTATGTATTTGGGACTTAATGCGGTATGGGGGCAGATTTCTGATGTTCCTCTTATTTGGATAATCATTATTAGTGCTATTACTATTCTGATCTTCTCTTGTAGCGGTGGAGCTCGCGGAGTTACTTGGACAGATACTGCATGTTCGGCCATCATGTTGGTAGCTGTAGTTATAATGAGTATTGTAATATTGGTAAAATCCGGAGGTTTTGAATCGCTAGCAGTGCAATTTGCTTCAAGCCCTAAAGTGGAAGGCACTTCTTGGATGCATGGCAAGGATCTGATTGCTCCTACTAATGCCTATTATACTGTAATAATGACTATTGCTTGGAATTTAACATGGTTTTTAGGAAATACTTCTCAGCCTCATCAGGTTACCAGAGCATATTTAGCAAAAAATGAAAAGGTCGCCAGGGGAGCAATTGCGTTATCTGAAGCAGTCATCCTTATTGTTGTATTTGCCATACCACTTGTTGGCGCATATGCAAGAGTATTATTTCCTGCATTGGGAAAAGCGGACTATGCCTTCCCAGCAGTGGTAATGGCAACATTGCCTTCTTTCGTGGCTGCCTTTGTATTGGTAGCAATTGTAGCAGCTATCTTTTCAACTGCAAGTACAATGCTTATCATTTCAGGACAGTGTGTCAGCTATGACTTCTATAAGAAACTAATCAATCCTGAAGCATCTGATAAGGATGTTCTGAATATTTCCCGAATAGCAATGATTGTTTGCTCGTTGCTTTCAATAATCATTGCCTATTATGCTCAAACACTTCCATCCCTGCTATTCTTGTGGAATAGTGCGTTTGCCATGATGGGAGCGACTATTACGCCATCACTTGTTGCCGCTTTTTATTGGAAAGGCGCAACAGCAAAAGGAAATGTTGCAAGTATGATTACAGGTATGGGTGTATCCATATTCTTAAATCTGTTCCCAGAACTAAAGCCTTTCGGTCTTCACCCTTTGCTTCCAGCACTTGTCGGGTCGATTCTGGCATTAATTATCGTTTCAAAATGCACCGAAAATCCTTCGCCTGAAACGCTTGATAAATTCTTCAACCCGCTTGTGAGATATGGTGAAACCGAGGCAAAAAACAGAGGGCTATTATAATAATTTGATATGCTTCCCCTATTCATAATCAATATGATTGATTTGTATGGGAGATATTGTCTAATTATTGAATTTGTTTTGCTAATACTTAATCATTGTTGCCGATGGTTTTCTTGCAGAATATAATTAATCTCTAAATTATATATTATATTGTTTCATTGAGAAACAAGCATTAAGGGTCTAATGCGTATATACAACAAATTAGAGTATCGCAAAACTACTGAATAGTAGTCAACGATACTCTAATCTTATGCAAGTATATAAAAAGAACCCAAAAATCAGAAAAATGATTTTTTACTTCAGAGTTAATAATTTTGAGCATAATATAATAAGCTCTTCAATTAATTCCTGTATTATATAAAACTTCAAAAACCGAAACAAAGAAATTACTAAGGCAGTAGATAACTTTATTTTAACGAAGTTTAAAGATGCTATGTTTGAAAAGTCATCAAATAATCCCATCTGCTATAAGGGAAGTGATTTCTTCATTGCTTAGACCGAGTTGATTGTGATATATTTCGTTATTGTCTTGTCCAAGGACAGGAGCAGGACGGTCAATGACCGGTTTGGTATCCGACAGTTTGATTGC
>JAKPKU010000061.1 GCA_029553545.1 Candidatus Cloacimonadota bacterium | reverse complement strand
GAAAGATTAAGAAGCTTTTTGGAAACAGGCCAAGACTAAACATAAATAAAAATATACAAAAGGTTTTGGCCCCCTAGCTCATGCTTGGTTAGAGCAGCGGACTCATAATCCGTTGGTGCTGTGTTCGACTCACAGGGGGGCCACCAAAATTAAGGACTTGGAGAAATCTGGGTCCTTTTTTCTTTTGTCGAGACATACGTACTTGTCTTAAGAAAAGAGCCTAGATATTAAGGCTCTTTACACTACCATTTGTCATCACTATTAATTTAATCTTCAATATATTTTTCGAAAGGCTTAACAAACTTCTTAATCATTTCTTCAGATCGTCTTCTTGCTTGCGTTACAAAATGTTTTAAATATAATTTAGCCCATTCTTTCATGCTCCCTTGGAAGGTTTGATCTAGATCACAAACGTGGAACTGCACTTGCATGGCAGCAGCCCAGTTTATATACAAACTTGCAGGGGTTGCTTTAAATAAATTAGCATGATATGCATCTCTACAAATTAGCTTATCATTTACCAACTCCCAATCAACTTCGAAATAACTGATAGTAAAAACATCATAATCTTCGTTATCAATCATCTTTGCGCATAATTGGGCTAGTTTATAGGCGGAAATAATATTAGGCGATTGGGCAGCCTTTGATAGATTGCGTGTTTTAATATCTATTATTTCAAATTTATCATTATCGACTACTAAAATATCGGCTGTATCATTTTGCTTCTCTTCAAAAGGTGTCTCAATGCTCCACTGATCCGTAGCATTCTTTCCCCGGCTTAATAGGAACAAAACCGTTGGGGAGTTAAATAAACTATTACGAGCATTAACACTTTGAGCATCTAAATTTTTAGTAAATAAATTATTTAAATACTCATATTGCCTATAACTTTTGTCAGGAAACTGTTTCTTAATTTCAGCATATACATGTTTGTCAAAAGGCTCTCCTGCTGCATGGCCAGATAATGTTCCTGAAACTGGTTTCTGAACGCTTATTAAGCGACAATTATCTAGTCTGGTCTAACGACAATTAACTTGTCTGGTTGATCTGATAAAGTTCTGCACAGCAAACCATTAGGAGGCGCTGTGTCAGGTAAATACATTTCAGACAAACAGGTTAATTTATATATGGA
>JAKPKU010000055.1 GCA_029553545.1 Candidatus Cloacimonadota bacterium | reverse complement strand
CCTAAAAGGTCTTCGATACGCACATCACGCATACGCTTGATATCCACGTGTCCATCGATCAGTTCGGATAAACCAGGCAAAATCTTGATCTTGCAATTTGTTCGTTTACATTGATCGACAATCTCTTTGATCTTCGATTTCTTTGCTGATGGCATAGAAATAATGATCTCGCTGATCTTTTCTCTTTCGCAGGTGCTGACTATTTCTTTAGTTGTCCCCGTAATCGGTACACCATTGACTCGCTGATGAAGTTTAGCAGGGTTATCATCGAGGATAACCACAGGAATCTTCTGCAGATGTGAGTTTTTCTTTAATTCTTTGATTGTCATAGCGCCTGCATCGCCACCACCGATAATAAGTATCCTCTTCCCAATGGTCGTATGACCAACAAAAGTTGACTGTATCCTATCCAAAACCCTGATAGACATGCGAGAAGCACCTATTAAAACGATAGATAAAATCAAATAGATCAAATGAAAAGAATGAAAAACATTTATTTTAAAGATCAAAAGATTTGAAATAAAGAAAAAGCCTGTGCTGAGTATCTGTGCTCCGATAATCTTGACCATATCATCCACAGTTGCAAAACGGATAATCATGCTATACTGATTGAAAAATAAGAGTGCAGCTATATTAATAATAGAGAGATAAAGGGCAATGTGACGTATTTGAGATAACGCTATTTTGCCTAAATGAAAATCTCCATGCAATAAATACGAGAGGATAATAGCGCTATTAATAATGAGAATATCAATAACAAAGAGGAGAATTTTTTGTTTAAAAATAGATAAGAGCTTAAACAAGAGGGGACCTCCAATTTTTGAGAGATTTGAGCATAAGTAAATTAACTAAGCAAATTTGGTTTTTGATAATAACAATTCTTTTTGAAAGACACAATTAGTCAGCAGAGAGATCAGTTTTTATCCACGGAGTAAACTTTGTCGGTGCAAGAAATTAGCGATCCTCGCAGCAGGTAAGTTATTGCCTTTTCAGTACTATATCTTGGTTAAATACAGCTTCGCCCCGTGACTTCTGAATCACTCTTACACACAACTATGACTCTCTACACAAAAGTCGTCAAGCTCTAAGTGTCACTTCATAAAAAATAAAAGTATAAAATGTGTCAACATATTTTTTTGAAAAAGGTGATTTTTAATTTTGCAAAGCACGACAACTCACTTCTCCGGACATATTTAACAACACACTACAACTCACTTTTTTTTTTAAACAACACACTACAACACACTGGAACGCACTTCTCCGAACATTTAAACAACACACGACAACTCACTGAAACGCACTTCATTTTTTTTTAACAACACACTACAACTCACTTCAACACACTATTCCGAACATTTTTAAACAACACACCTTTTGTCCTCGCTACGCTGCGGGTTAGGTACTTCGACTTCGTCGAAGGTTAGGTACTTTACTTCGTAAAGGTTAGGTACTTCGACTCCGTCGAAGGTTAGGTACTTTCATTTTCATGAAAGGTTTTTTTTAAAGGAAGATAATATCATTCACTGCGTGAAATTATCTACAGCGTAACAAAAATCAATTGATTTTTTACCTAACCAAAATAATGTAGGGGCGAGCTTTGCTCGTCAGCCTCCGAAGAAATAACGTAGGGGGCGAGCTTTGCTCGTCAGGTGTTTGAAATAACGTAGGGGCGAGCTGTGCTCGTCAGCCTCCGGAAAAATAATGTATGGGCGAGCTTTGCTCGTCAGCAAGCGACGAAGTCGCATCAAACCGTAGGTACAATCTATCTTAGTTGTACCAAATATGACCGCAAAAATCCTTATAACAAACAAAAATCAATTGATTTTTTACCTAACCTTCAACGAAGTCGAAGTCCCTAACCTCTGAAGCAGTCAGAGTACCTAACCTTTTCGGAGAAAAGTACCTAACCCGCAGCGAAGCGAGGACCAAAAGGTGCGTTGTAAAATCTCTTGGTTAAATCTCTTTTGCTTTTATCCGCTATCCTCCGAATGGGGTTTTGTTGCGGTCAATACATTATTTATTGATTCATTATCTTTTTTAAATGGTGCTTGTTTATTTTCATTTTTAATAGGTAAAACTTCTTGTTCATTCAAGAAGTGTCTGAATCTTGTAGGTAATTTTGTTGTAAGGCGATATAGCAATGACTGTTTCATCAATTTGTTTAGGCTATTGTACATATGTAAAATATTCAAAACAAAGTCGATACTCATATCTTTGATCAAAGTGCCAAAACGCTTCTGTGCTCGATAAATAAAATAAATAAACATACTAAATGCAGAGACACCCTGTGTCCTCTTTTGCCTCGTGTCTATCTTATAATACTTGGCATAATCACTAAAGAGTGTCTTTACCTGTAAAGGCATTTCTTGCCACAGTGCACAGAGATATGGCTGATTATTCTTTATATTTATATTTTGAGGTAAAATAGCACGCTTCACTGGCTTACGCAAAATCACGACATTATTATATGCATAATAGGCTAATATACTCTCCCCTATACGCTTAGGAAATTTATGATCACCTGTCAAAAAAACTTTCATTTTGCCTCCTTTTCTCTTGACTTTCCCTTGACATTCCCCTTGCTATCTTGGAGAATGTAAGTGCCTCTTATAGACGTCAAATGGGTATCCAATAGACATTTATAAGAATATATATAATATAGGAGGAAATGTGTTTTTGGCAAATGTTTTTTTTTAAACAACACACTACAACTCACTGAAACACACTATTCCGAACATTTTTAAACAACACACTATAACACACTATAACACACTTTTTAAAATACAAGGCTTTTGTCAATGGCTGCAATACACTCACTGTTCCATATAATACAAAGACAATGACACTCTTTTTTCTTTTTAACAACACACGACAACACACTGGAACACACTATTCCGAACATTTTTAAACAACACACTACAACTCACTTCAACACACTTCATTTTTTTGAACAACACACTACAACACACTATAACACACTTTTTAAAATACAAGGCTTTTGTCAATGGCTGCAATACACACACTGTTCCATGTACAACAACCGACAATTTCACTTCATTTTTTTAAACAACACACTACAACTCACTTCAGCGCACTTCATTTTTTTTACAACACACTACAACACACTTCAGCGCACTTTAAAATTTAAGGCTTTTGTCAATGGCTGCAATACACTCACTGTTCCATATAATACAAAGACAATGACACTTTCTTTTTTTAAACAACACACTACAACTCACTTCAACGCACTATTCCGAACATTTTTAAACAACACACTACAACACACTATAACACACTTTTTAAAATACAAGGCTTTTGTCAATGGCTGCAATACTCAAACTGTTCCATATAATACAAAGACAATGACACTTTCTTTTTTTAAACAACACACTACAACACACTTCAGCGCACTTTAAAATTTAAGGCTTTTGGCAGACATAAATGATAATCAACGCCTACAATGAGCAATTATTATTACTTTTTTGACAATCAATTATTGATGAAAGAGTATGCCTAAATATAACCAAACAATTAAAACTTTAAAACCTAAGTGTGTTATAGTGTGTTGTAGTGTGTTGTTAAATCTATTTTTGTTTATGTTATTAATGATGCAATGTATAGCAGAAAGGTCATGTTGAATGGTTCCAAGTATGTAAAACTTTAAAACCTAAGTGTGTTGAAGTGAGTTGTAGTGTGTTGTAGTGTGTTGTTAAATCTCTTGGTTAAATCTTCGTGTGTTATAGTGTGTTGTTTAAATGTCCGGAAAAAAGTGTGTTGTAGTGTGTTGTAAAATCTCTTGGTTTATGTTTAGTAAAGTACCTAACCCAGAGCGAAGCGAGGATCATTAAGAGGACAAACAAATTGTTCCTCTCTCTTTGGAATTATTATTGCAATACATATACTGATACTTATATAATTTATTTAAGAAAATAGAAAAAGAGGTACTTAATGAAAAAACTACTGGTAATGGCAACAATGCTGATATTGATCACGGCAATGTTTGCGGCGGAGAAGCAGTTTGCTTTTAAGAATGCAGATGCTGGCGTGAAGGTCGTTCAAGAGAGATCTTCTGGCATTGTTTTAGAGTGGTCGATAGACGGGTTATCGATCTTGGATGTGAATAATCAGAGTGGAAGTTTTACTGCTGTTGGTGTCAATGGATTTATCGGTACGGGTGAGGCTGGTTTGCCTGAATTACCCTACAGTGGCAGGATTATCGCTGTTCCTGTGAATGCAGAGCTTAATGTAAACTTTGTAAACACTCAGAGCAGTATGATCAATTTAAAAGAGCATGGATTTAACAATTTTATTACGCCAACTCAACCACCTGTTGAAAAGCATAATAATCCTGCGGAAATGCCTTTTGTAATGAATATGGATGCGTATAATGTTGATGGTTATCGTGGGTTTAGCCCCGTGCAGATCGAAGAGGTCGGTTTTATGCGCGGGTATCGTCTTGTGACTGTATCATATACCCCTGTGGAATATTTTCCATTGAGCTCTAATATTAAGGTATACGATAAAGTTAGAGTTGAAATAACTTATGATGGTGCTGATTATGCAGCTACAGAATATATGCGCGCAAAGACATATTCTCCTGCTTTTGAACCTGTTATGAAACAAAATATTTTGAATTACACCGATATTACTTATGGTAGAGATGCGCTCACACGTCATCCAATGAAGTATGTGATCATTTCTGACCCTATGTTTAGCGGACAATTGGACCCTTTTATAGAATGGAAAACCGAGCAAGGTTATCAAGTGATTGTAAAATACAAGGGCGAAGCAGAAGTTGGCACAACAAAAGAATCTATCAAGGCTTATTTACAAAATTTATGGAACATTGCAACGCCTGAAGATCCTGCACCAACATATCTCTTATTTGTTGGAGATCACGCTCAGATTCCTGCATGGAGCGCTCAAGCTTCACCAACTGGACATATTACTGACTTGACTTATGTGCGTTTAGAAGGTCCTGATTTCATGCCTGAAATGTATTATGGACGCTTTTCAGCAAATAATGCAAGTGAATTACAACCTCAAATTGATAAGACTTTATATTATGAAAAATATGAAATGGATGATCCATCTTATTTAGCTAATCAAATTCTCATCGCAGGAATGGATAGTAACTTTGGGAATAGCCATGGTAATGGGCAGATAAACTATGTTTTAACCCACTATGCAACAGCTGAAAATGGCATCACACCTTTTGCGCATATGTATCCAAACTCTGGTTCACAGGCAAGCCAAATCGTCTCTGAAGCAAGTAATGGCGTTGGCTGGATCACTTATACTGCACATGGTGACTGGAATTTGTGGTATGACCCAAGTTTCTCCATTTCAAATATCAATAGTTTGCAAAATGCTGGCAAATATGCTTTCGTTGTTGGAAACTGCTGTTTGACAAATAAATTCGAGCAAACCACCTGCTTCGGCGAAGCATGGTTAAGAGCGGCAAATAAAGGCGCAATCTCCTATATTGGCGGAACAAACTCCACTTATTGGAATGAAGACTACTGGTTTTCTGTTGGTATGAAAGGCAGTGCAAATGGTCAAGCTGCAGCATACAATTCAATGCAATTAGGTATGTTTGATCAATTATACCACACACATGGTGAAGCTTATTTAAACTGGTCAGTTTCTGCTATGGCAATGATTCATGCAGGAAATATGGCGGTACAAAGCTCATCGAGTACAATCAAGAATTATTATTGGGAAATTTATAGCGTGATGGGCGATCCATCTCTCTCTCCTTACTTGAGAGTCGGCTTGGAAAACCCTGCAGAGTTCTTGAGCACCATTAGTATTGGCATGCCTACTTACACAGTCACAGGCGCTGCACCTTATTCTTATGTGGCATTGAGCTTTAATGGCGAGTTAAAAGGCGTAGCTCTTTGTGATGAATATGGCGATGCCTTCTTTGATATTGCTGGAATTAGTGAACCTGGTGTGGCAAAATTGGTGATCACAGCACAGAATCATGTGCCTGTAATTGCAAATATCGAAGTGATTCCTTCTGAAGGCGCATATGTAATTTATAATGCGGCAATCATTGAAGGCACTGGAGACAATAGCATTGATTATAATACTACTGAAAATCTCAGCCTCGCATTGAATAATGTGGGTAGTGAAAGTGCTCAAAATTTGAGCGTTTTGCTCCGTTCTAATAGTCCATATATTACCATTATTGACTCACTTGTGAGTTTTGAAGGCATTGGCGCTAATGAAATTATCACCTTAGAAAATGCTTTTACTATCTCGGCTGCAGAAAATGCACCTAATGGCGAGCTTGCTTCTATGCAGGTTGAAATTGAAGATGAGCAAGGACATATTTGGTCAAGTAACTTCAGACTGACTCTTAATGCGCCAGTAATTGAAATAGGCACATTTGTTGTCAATGATAGCAATGGTAATGATAATGGAAGACTCGATCCAGGCGAAGCAGCGACAGTGATTATACCAATTGAAAATAAGGGTCGCGCAGCATCAGTTGCTGGACAAATCATTGCAGCAAGTTCAACTAATTACTTAACTATTGAAAATGACATCAATCAAATTGAGACTATTGCAGCAAACGATACTTATTATCTCGAATTGCAAGTTGCTGCAGCTGATAATACACCAAGCGGCACAGCAGCAAAAATAGGTTTACTAACTGAGTTTGGAAATGTTATCGCACAGACAAGCCAAGAATTGTCGATAGGCTTGGAAATAGAGAGCTTTGAATCAGGCGACTTTTCTTCATATCCTTGGACACAAGGCAATATTGCATGGTCAGTTGTCAACAATGATGGCTATGATGGTTCGCACTCAGCAAAGTCGGGTACTACTCCAAATAATAGCAATTCATCGATGTCTTTGAATCATACAGCTCAGACAAATGGAACGATTAGCTTTTATTACAAAGTTAGCTCAGAAGCTAATTATGATAAATTAAACTTCTATATCGATGGTGTAAGAAAAGCAAGCTGGTCAGGGCAAGTTCCTTGGACCAATGCACAATACACAGTCACTGCTGGTCAACACGAATACAAATGGGAATATGCAAAAGATTATTCAACCGTTGGCGGTTCAGACTGTGCTTGGGTTGATTATATCGTCTTTCCAAATGAAGCTGGCGGAAGCGGAAATACAGCTTTTGCCTATATGAACACAGATCCAATAGAATTTGGTGATGTAGAAATCAATACGAGCGCTGAGCACAATCTAAGAGTGGTCAACTTTGGTCAATTAATGTTGGTCGGTCAATTGAGTATTACTGGCGATTTTAGTTCATCAATTTACACCTTTAGCGTTAGCCCAGATGGTTATATGGAGATTCCAGTCACCTTTGCACCAACCGAAGAGGGCGATTTTACTGGTGAACTCACTATCACAACCAATGATCCCGCACATTATACATTTAATATCGCACTCAGCGGAACAAGCATTCCAAGCTCAAATGACATCGTTATTCCTCTCGTAACAAAGCTTGAGAATAATTATCCTAATCCATTTAATCCAGAGACAAATATCGCATTTTCTTTGAGTGAAAAAGGCGCTGTGAATATCGATATTTATAATATTAAAGGACAATTGGTCAAACATTTAGTAAATGAAATCATGCCAGCAGGCAGACATAGCATTATGTGGAACGGTCGAGATGATAATAATAAATCAGTATCCAGCGGCGTTTATTTCTACAGAATGCAGAGCAAGAGCTATGCGGGCACCAAGAAAATGTTATTAATGAAATAAAATAGAAATAGGCGGTCTTCGTGACCGCCTTACAAATAAAAGAAAGGAGTGAATAAAATGAAAAAACTAATTATTACTATTATGATAACTACAATGATGTTGGTATGTTTCAATTTATTTGCAGAAAATGTAAAAATAAATTCAGCGAACAATGCAATGTTTTCTATAAGTGTCAATAATTCAGATGATTATGCGACAGAATTAGAATTAAATTTCTCTTCTTTTGAGAAGACACCCGTCATGATCGAGGGTAAAGAATACAATCATATCACCCTTGGTAAAGAGGGTATGCTTTTGGAAGAAGGCTATCCAGAATTGCCATTCGTAGGCAGAAGTATCATTATCCCAAACTATGCAAAGATGCAGATTAGCGTTGTAGAATCAAGCTATACCGATTATCAGATGCTTGTTGCACCTTCAAAAGGTAGCTTGAAGCGTGATGTAAATCCTGATAATGTAGCATATACCTTTGCAAATATTTACAATAAAGACGAATTTTTCCCAAGCAATATTGCAAGTTTGGGCAATCCATATATTATGAGAGATTATCGCGGTATTACCGTGGGCTTCTCCCCTATGCAATACAATGCAGCTACTCAGACTTTACGCGTTTATCATCATATGGTAGTGAAGGTTATGAATACTGGTATCGACACAGAAAACGTGTTTGATAATAATAGAAATGCGATTACCCGCGATTTTATACAAGTATATGAAAACCACTTTTTAAACTTCAATCAAATGCAAGGTCGCTATGTACCAATCGAAGAAGAAGGCAGCATTTTAGTGATTTCTTATCCTGCATTTGTCGATGCTGTGATGCCATATGTAGAGTGGAAAAGACAAAAGGGCATTCATACAGAAATTATTATGACTACTGATATTGCTACAAATGTGACAGCAAATCAGATCAAATCTTATATTCAAACTTATTATCAGCAAAATCCAAACTTGGCTTATATCCAATTGGTAGGCGATGCAGCTCAAGTGCCAACCCTCTCTTATGGTGGTGGCGGCGCAGATCCAATGTATGTAATGTTGGTAGGCAATGATAGCTATCCAGAGACATTTATTGGTCGTTTTTCAGCTGAAAACGTAGCGCAGGTTGAGACTCAAGTATTACGCTCAGTTTGGTATGAGAGAGATATTTTAGCAACCGATGCAAGCTGGATCCAAAAAGGGACAGGCATTGCTTCCAATGAGGGTGCAGGGCAAGGCGATAATGGCGAATCTGATATCCAACATCAAAATGTGATTCGCAATAAACTCTTAGATTTTGGCTATACAGCAGTTGATCAGGCATATCAACCAAGTATTACAGCGTCACAATTGGTGACTTATTTTAATGAAGGTCGTGGCATTGTTAACTATACAGGGCACGGCAGTAATACTACATGGGTAACATCTGGTTTTTCAAACAGTAATGTGAATCAATTGAGCAATGATTATAAATTGCCTTTTATTATTTCAGTTGCTTGCGTGAATGGTAACTTCGTATCGACAACTTGTTTTGCTGAAGCATGGTTGAGAGCAACAAATAGTGCTACTGGCGCACCTACTGGAGCTGTGGCAACCTATATGTCCTCTGTTAATCAGGCATGGAAAGAACCAATGAGAGGGCAAGACATAATTATCGACTTGATGGTAAGCCAAAGCAAGTATTCAATTGGTGGACTGTACTTTAATGGCTCTTGTGGAATGCTCGATGGATATAATAATAATAGTAGTGCGGTAGAGACAATTAATACTTGGAATATCTTTGGTGATGCTTCTTTGATCGCAAGAAATCAAGCGCCTGTTGCACAGACTGTAAACTCAATGGACAATCTCTTTATTGGGCTTGATTATTTTGATGTACAGACAAATATTTCTGATGCTTTAGTGAGCCTTTATAGCCCAGAGACAAGCGAAATAGTTGCTTCTGGCTATGCAAACTCAAATGGCAATATTTCACTTAGCTTTGATCCACGTACTATTCCAGAAACATTACTTTTAACAGTTACAGCACCAAATGCAGTGACTTTTACCAAAGAAATTTCTGTAATACCAAGTGAAGGCATTTATATTATTTATGATAATGTGAATGTTGAATCAACTGGTGATAATTCAATTGATTATAATAGCACATCAACAGTGTCTGTGGACCTTTATAATGTTGGTACAGAAGGCGGTCAAAACCTTACAGCTAAGCTCAGTACAGGTAGTCCATTTATCACTGTGATAGATTCAATTTTCACTATCAATATCATTCCTGCAGAAGATTATTTTACAATTAATAATGCATTTACCATTTCAGCATCGGCAAATAGCCCAGATGAACAAGCTAATCTGATGAAGCTTGTGGTCAGTGCAGATGAGGATCATAGTTGGGAAGTCACATTTAATATCATGACAAATGCGCCAAGACTCAATATTGGTACGCTGATTGTCGATGATGCAAATGGCAATAATAATGGATTCCTCGATCCAGGCGAGACAGTTGTGCTCTCAATTCCTCTTGAGAATATCGGTCATGCAAATTCAGAAGCTGGCATATTGAACCTCGCATCTACTAATCCATTGGTAACTTTGGATCGTATTAGTAGTGAGATTGAGGCTTTGGCAGGTCAAGAGACAGCATATATCGAAGTGGGTGTAACTGCATCTCCTGAAATGACACCTGGTTCTGCAACGACTCTTGGTATTTTTGCACAGCTTGGCGACTTGGAAAAGCAGATCAATGTAGTCGTGCCTGTTGGTTTGAAATATGAGAGCTTTGAAAATGGTTTTGGTGGGCATTTCTGGATCAATTCATCAAGCATACCTTGGACAATTACCAGCACAGAGGCATTTGATGGTATGTTTTCAGTTAAATCTAATAACATGATAGCTAATTCTTTATCAGCAATCTCTGTTGTTGACACAGCATCTACAGCGGGCACAGTTAAATTTGCCTATAAAGTTAGTTCAGAAGAGAATAATGATTTATTAAAGTTTTATGTTGATGGTATTTTAAAAGGACAATGGTCAGGCAATGTACCATGGGCAGAAGCAGAGTTTGCAGTAAATGCAGGTGTTCATATTTACAAATGGGAATATGTGAAAGATAGTTCTTTAAGTGCAGGCAGTGACTGTGCTTGGATCGATTATATCATCTTCCCTAATGGCTTTGATTTTAGTGCACCTTTGGCATATGTGGACACAGAGAATGCGGTTGATTTTGGCGATCTTGACGATTTTACCACTGTCAGTCGTGAAGTCAATATCATCAACTTTGGTAATCAGATATTGAGTGGAACACTCACTGTGCCAGATAATTTCTATATTGGCGAGCCTGGTGCACATAGTATCGACTTTAGTATTAGAGGCGAAAATCATCAGAGTATAGTGATCACCTTTGCACCAACGCATTCTGGCGAATTTGATGGTGTATTTACAGTGACCACAAATGATGCGCAAAACCCCGAATTATCAATACCATATACAGCAAGCTGTTCAGCTGTATCTAATGATGTAACTCCATTATTCATCACCAAATTAGAAGGCAATTATCCAAATCCATTTAATCCAACGACCAGTATCGCATTTTCACTGAAAGAGAAGAGCCCTGTTTCCATTAGCATTTACAATGTGAAAGGACAATTGGTCAAGAGCCTACTCAACAGTGAAATGACAGCAGGAAGACACTCTGTCAGCTGGAATGGCAAAGATAATCAACAGAAATCTGTCTCCAGCGGTGTATATTTCTACCGTATGGAAAGTAAAGATTATTCTGGCGTCAGAAAAATGCTCTTGATGAAATAAATAACAATAAGTAATTGAGAATATATGGACGGTTTTTGGTAACCGTCCATTTTATTTTGGGGGGTAATGTAGGAGCGAGCTTTGCTCGTCAGTCGTTCGAAAAAATAACGTAGGGGCGAGCTTTGCTCGTCAGCCCCAGAAAAATAATGTAGGGGCGAGCTGTGCTCGTCAGCCGTTTTGATGACCTTCGGTCGGGTTCTGACGAACACAGCTCGCCCATACATTATAAAAAAGAACATAATTAAATATTTTTACTTGACATTTTATTACAAACTGAATAAAAAGATAATATTATAAATCGTTTTTTCACAAGGATGGAAAGAAATATGTCAAATTTTAAAAACAAATTGCAATTGTTCAGAGAGTACCAAAGTTCACTCGATGAAGTGCAACAAGACGAGCAAACTTCACCTACACAGGAACAACTTATTAAAAGAAAAGATCATAGATTACAATTTTTTGATTATTCATCATATGGGTATTACTTTGTAACAATTTGCACACACAATCATAAAAATCTATTTTGGGACTTTATATCAGATTCTGATTCCGAAGAAATCGATTATTCTTTATCAGATATTGGTAAAACTGTTGATAAAGAAATTAATAAAATATGTGGTTTTTATGAAAATGTAGAAATTGATAAGTATGTAATTATGCCAAATCACATACATATTATTATTGTTTTGAATGAAAACTATAAAGATGAAAATCATGAACCAGTAAAGCTTGTCCCTACCATCGGACGAATAATCCAACAATTCAAAGGGTCTATTACGAAACAAATTACCTATTCTATTTGGCAAAAATCTTTTTATGATCATATAATTAAAACTGAAAAAGAATATGAAAATATATGGAATTACATAGAAAGAAATCCATTGTTATGGAAAAAAGATCATTATTTTAAAAAATAAAAGAGTAAATACGAGTTTATGCCATTAAATTTGCAGGTAAATGAAGGGTTGACGACCGAAGGTCATCAAAACGGCTGACGAGCAAAGCTCGCCCATACATTATTCTTGCTGACGAGCGCAGCTCGCCCCTACGTTATTTTTTACTGACGAGCACAGCTCGCCCCTACGTTATTTCTTTCTGACGAGCACAGCTCGCCCCTACGTTATTCTTGCTGACGAGCACAGCTCGCCCCTACATTATTTCTTTCTGACGAGCACAGCTCGCCCCTACATTATCCCCCTACATTACCGCACAAACATTTTTCTAAAAATAAATGCATAAAAATAAAAAAAACATTTGACAAAAAAACAGATCCTATTATATTGTATTATACATAGAGTGAAAAACATAAACGTAACCTTTTCTCATAAATCTCATATAGTTACCTTACTCCTCATCGATAAGGTAAAACCTCCTACCCTAAACCCTGAAACCCCTCACAAGAGGGGTTTTTTTATTCAAGTAAAATTAATCAAAAAAAAGAAATTAAGATGCAATTTTACACAAAAACAGAATTGCGTTTTTTCAAATATTGATTTTTGAGTGAAAAACTCATGATTATCGTCAAGTGACAAAAAAGTATAAATAAAAGATCCATTTTCTATGAATAAATTTCTTATAAAAAGTATAGTAAATTTGGATAGAGTATTAATGAAATGCGCATCTGATGACTTTTTGCTATTGATCTCATAGCATTATTTACTAAAAAGGACATGAGCTTATTATCTACTTTGCAATAGCTTAAACAGCCTCAAAATACTTTTATTGCAAAATATCAAAATATAGATTGACAGAAAAACACTATTACCATTTTATGGATTGAGTATTGATAGTGTGAACGCGGGGGAGTAGTTCAGTTGGTCAGAACGTCTGCCTGTCACGCAGAAGGCCGCGAGTTCGAGCC
>JAKPKU010000048.1 GCA_029553545.1 Candidatus Cloacimonadota bacterium | reverse complement strand
AGCATTAATCACCAACTGCACATAATTCAGATTTGTATCCAAGCCTCTATCAAGATACTTGCTTATTATTTCCTCTTTCTCTACTAGAGATATAGCGGAAGGGAAAAAGACAGGCTCTTTAGGGATCAGATCATGTTTAGCCACATAATGGTCGAGTAACCATTCAGCTGTCTTTTCGTGTTTTTTTAGCAATTCTGAAAGAATTTTATTGTTCTGTTTTACTATTTTGCCACACCTCAAGATAAAGCGCAAAGTGAATTGGTCACCTTTAGCAACAGCTTTTAGATTCTCCTCATTCAAGATGCCCTTAATGTCAAAAGCATCAATTATCTTCCAGAAGGTTTCTTTGTAGTCAAACTCTACAGAATTGTAGATTGTGACTAAATGATTCTGATCAATGCTCTTAAAGAAATTTGCAATTTTTTTGTAGAAACATCCAGTCTTTGTAATGAAATCCTCGCTCCAGTCCTTAAGAGTAATACCATTATCAATAAATTGGCGGATATGGTACAATTCTATAACCTCATTTATATCTGCATACACTTTATCTTCTGAAAACGACTCAATTACAGGAGTCGCCTTCTTCAAACTGTAGTATGAACTCATGTCACCGGGTGAATAGAAATGGACTTTTTCGTTCATTCTTGAATTTTTTGTTTTCTTAAGCAGCCGGCACAGTATGCTTCGGCAGCCGTCCGGCAGCACCCACTAAAGACTTTTTAAGCGATATGCACGGAGCACATTGCTCAGACGAATATAGAGCTCCGAATCCCATCCGTACCGAAACGCTAAGCCTCATCATCCTTTATTTTACGTCTTTCCTTCAATGCTTCCCTATTCATATCAGACATTCTATCAACGTGAGGTTGTGTACCCGCATAATTAAACTGTTCAGCCGAAAGGAGAATCTCTTCATTATGCTCAGTACCAATGAAATCTTCAAGAACATCCTTCTTGGTGACAACAATAATGTGTTCAGCATTTTTATGCTTTGATAGTAAAGCCTTGACCTCCCTAACATTTGAATAACTTTTCACAATCAAGTAGCGCACATCCTCAAAGCTAAAGTCCACGCCATAGTCTAACAGAGAACTACCTTTGTCTTCTTTATATAGTTCATAAGCTTTTACCATCAAAAAAGACTGATAACCAAGCTTATACGTTTCCTCAAGATACGGCACCAGTCTATACTCACGTTCATCATAGAACCTATAGTTCTTGAATTGCTTTCTCGAAGTTTTAAGAGGGGCTTGAACAAATTTTATGTTGGAAAAAAGGTATATTAACGAGTCAAAATATTTCCCATCTTTAGACGCTCCGGTTTCTTCAAATAGTTTTCCCAACTCACGCCACATTCTAGAGTTATAATCACTATACCAAACTGGAGAGAAGCCTTTCTTAAGTCCCCATTCTCTAGATAAGCCAATAGCATAATCACCATAAGACCATTTTGTTGTTGCTATCTCTGAGAAAGGAAGATCGCACATACTTATCATTGGAAATGCTACGCCTTGCGGGATAGGCATAACCCTTTCCAAACTATATGAATACCTCAACTCCTGGCTCTTCAAAATAGAGAAGAATGCTTCACTATTTGTCATATGCCAAAGAATATTTGAACTCAATCCCATAAATCACATATCATTAAATCATCTTATCAAAAAGCGAGCCGTCAACTGGAGTTGTGCGCATATGGTAGTGTATTCTAAGCCGAGGGGATGACTGTGCCTGCGCAGTCAGTTCATCAAGGATCTTGCTATCTATCACCATTCGGTTTTTCTCGAAAAAGAATTCATAAAAAATTATACGCTGATTGCAGACAGTCGTCTATACACAAGAGCAGCTTGGACTTGGGTGTTGTCAATATTCAGTGAACCAAAACTAAATCTTCACGAGGTGCCCTAAAGAGCTGGGTTTGATTGTGGCGTTGGGTGCGTATTGTCTGGTGAGGGATTCAACAATCACGCGTTGACCTTCCGTAGCATTGGGGCTAAGGGTTATTTCTATGTTGGCAAGAACGGTCAAGTCCAAATGCATAAAATATTTATCGAAGCAGATGATCTTATTTTGCATATAGGAATTCAAAGCAACGGTGGCAACTTCTTCTGGTTTGGAGAAAAACGGATTAAACGGAGATATTGTTATGACAAAGCGGGTCTCATTCTGAAAGGACCAGCGTTTATGTTTGTAACGCCCTATTTCTCCAAAAGAAATGGTTGCATTTGCTTTGTCTTGTCCAGTCGGTGTGATGATAACAGTATTCCGTGTCTTCTCATTCACATCTTCCACATACTGCACCTTTCGATAGAAAAAATCTTCTTCTATGTTATGTATAGGGAACACGAAATAATCAGGATTCTCCAATTCTTCAGGTGGAATATACATCCACATACTGCCGAACGCTTGTTGCCCTCCCAACCGAGGATTCTGAACTAAATACTGCTTGAACATGTTCCTTTCTAAGCCGATTCGCACTCCCATCTTATTGCCTGCATACATTTTCCATAGAGGAATACTTTCTTCTGCAGATTCCGTCCAGCAGGACACAAACACATACTGACCAATATTTATCCCCGAGGACATAACACTCCCTTCCTCAATATCGTCCACACAGTCAAGGCGATTAAACAAAAGAGTCTTATTCTTAAGGATCAGAGCAAGAGATTCAATTGTTGTATAATGATAAATTTTCATCTCAAGATAACCTTAATCACAGCGATTCAACAACGATTAAAAAAATATTTTATCATAGGATCCCAATTTACCTGTTCAGGATGGGTAGAATATTTGAAAAACGAGGATATCATTATCAGCCTGGACGGTAAGGGGACCTAAACTGTCATTCGAGGATCGTGCACACAGCTCAAAGATTTGTTGTAGAAGGAGACACCATACGAAAAAAACGATATAGTTTTGCAATCAAGAGTAACCTTGAGCAACTAACAAAGGAATAGTGAAAGTATATCACCGTTTTGGGTGGGTGGATATAGTCCGTTTAACCCTGTGGTCTGAATTTATGGGATTAATATTGAGAGGGCCTTTATGGTACTGGCATATTGGGTTACGTTTTTCCGACCTATATCAAATTTCACAAAAAAATTCGGTCAAATATAACTTCATGAAAAAAATATTCTCCGATACTCTTATACCTTCTAGTAATTATCTAACATCATTTCACGACAATAATCGGCAATTTGCACATTTTTATTGCTTCTCAAAAGCCTTATATACATTTGAATACGATAAGCCTTTAGTTCCAAACTGTTTTGCATTGGCAATCGCTTTTTCCATTTTCCCATCACTACACATATCATCAACCCATTTTACAGTTTTAAAAAAAACTTCTTTTTTCTCATACGATGGAATAAACTTACGAAGCGTTCTTTGTACTGAATCGGAATCGTTGTAGTACTTATTTGTTTTGCAGAAATGCAATAAAAACCAATATTCTATAGAAGGTAGGCTATCACAAAGAATCACATTTTTCTTTTTAGAATACTTTTTACAGAATCTCTCAAGTTTAACTCTCTCTACATCATTATTACGAGCTATATCTGCATCAAAAACACAAATAGCAACACCTCCATCAGCTATTACTTTATCAATCTTCTTGCCTAGCTTATATATAGATTCTGTCCCAAAAAAACGTGGTCGAATTCGAAAAACGAATTCAGTACAGTGAGATATATGCTGAAAATAATATTGTTCAGTTATTCCGGCACCTATCACCGTAGGTATCGCCCCAATCTGTTTCCGATTGCCACTAATACGTGACATACACTTATTCTTTTACTTTAGGAAGAGCCCCAAAATTTCCATTTCTATATGCCTTTCTAATTGAAGACAAGCGGTTTAGTCCGGAAAATTCAACCAGAGAATACACTTCGGTATGCCCAGATTCCTTTTTCTCGGTAAACCATACTGAATCCTTTCGCAATAAATCACCTATTGTTTCCAACAGAGGATCATAATGAGTTGAAACTAACAATTGCGAACGACTCTTCTGTTTTAAAAAGCCTGAAATAAATAATTCCACTAAATCAGGATGTAACGAAGCTTCAATCTCATCGATTGTAAGAAATCCATTTCGATGAAAAACCTCATACAATGCTGCTTCCAGTCCAAATATCCTTCTGGTACCTCTTGACTGAGATTCAGCTTTCATACTATACTGTTCTGGCCCTCTTTCGTTATTTACCGAATGAATAAAATCAGTTTTCAGTTTTGACAAAAAACGTTCCTTTTTGAGCCTATCTTTGTCTTGCTCTGAAATGACATCACTTTCAAGAATCGCTTTTAACACTTTTTGAGGTATGTTTTCCTTAATTACCTGAGTATTAATATCTGAAATGTTAAAATCAGCATTATTGACAACCGACAACAAGTATTCTTTTAGATTATTATCAGAAGCCAGTTGGTTTTCTGCATATTCAAACAGTCTGGTACTTGGTCCGACAATCGGCATCATTTGATTTTTAAGCCATTCTTTTGCTTCATCTATCTCAGGGATACTTACATTCACTTTATCTCTTGCTGCAAACAAAGACATATTTATCAAACATTCAGCAGATATTTTCTCTTTTATTACCTGACTTACCTTCACAACATTCGGATTAAAAGTTATAACCGAATGATTATTCTCTAACTCCCTGCAAAAAAGCATTGTAGGTTGAATAGAATGATAAACTGATAATTTCTCAAGATAGACCTGTTTTCTATCCAATACAAGTTGATACCAATACTTCACTGAACCTACATAGAATACTAACTCAAACCTTGAAGGTTGATTAGGTGTCTCAATATCAAGCATGAATGGAATTACCGTTGTAGGCTCGTCCAAGTCATCGTGTTTCATAAAAAGAAAGCTATGAAGAAAAGCAAACGCACTCAGCAGATTGGATTTACCTGAAGCATTTGCGCCATAGACCACAGCTAATCTTAATAGACGGACCCCATTCACTTTTTCTACTTGATAATCTTCAGCAAATGAGTCCTTTGTGGCTTCAAAACTAAAAGTTATCTCATCTTTAAAAGAAAGGAAGTTCTGTATTTTTATTTCTTGAATCATTGCCTTGAACTTTTGAAATGCAAAAGTACAGATTTTTCTTTACAAAACAAATATATTTTCAATAATTGCATATAATATGCAAGAATGGCATATAAAATGACTTAATGTCATTGTTAAAATGGAATATTCGCATGTTTTATGCTATGGAGCTATTTTTGCGTATAAGAGTACAGGCACTGTCACCTATATAAGAAACAAAAATGACGGGCTGCAGAAACCGCAAGCTTAATGGGGTTTGTAAATATGGCGTATTTTATAAAAAATCTTCAAGCAGGTTCAAGACCTGCACCCATTGGTTACTCCTCATGGATTGACTATTGGGAAAGAAAAACCGGCAGAAAAGCCCCCAAATGCCACAAAACTGAATGCAACGAATTTGCAACCGATGGGGCTCATGTTCAATTAGAGGATGGATGGGATGAATGGTACATTGTTCCTCTTTGTCACAAATGCAATATGCAGCGAGGACAGAGTTTTGTCGTTGAAGGGCCACTTGTTCCTGTCAACCCAAACAATTCAATTCGTTGGTAAAGACAGAATGTATTTTGAATAAAAAAGAGGGGGGGGTATGACAGTAACCTCCTTTTTTTTATTTCTTTCCCCATCATCAGGACCTAGACCGCAAAAGGTTGCTTCTTGAGTTCACTTCCTACTGCATTGTAATGTGGCGTAGCCATTAATACGACCACTTCATGTCCGGCATCTTTAAATTTTAACGCAATATCGTTATAAAGATAGGCAGTGGAGACACCATCCGGACTAAAACGAGGCTATGTATCAATATTTTTTACTCACCCCATACTACCCGCTTAATATAATCCGTATAAGAGATGATGATGCGTACTACCTTATCACTCACGTTAGGCATACAATAATCAGCTACCGGTCGGAAATTGCGATCAGAACCAATCTCTTGGTACTGCAACTGCACCAGCCCCTGCATCACCCGTTCCGGATTCAGACCGACCATCATCACACTGGCTTCTTCCATAGCTTCAGGTCGCTCATGGGCTTCCCGGAT